>JAITQZ010000099.1 GCA_031288635.1 Candidatus Peribacteria bacterium
GGACAGCTACGATGGAACTTGAAGCGTTTCTGCCTTCTCTGGAACTGTTAACACGTGAACCGTCGGAACTTACATTTTACAATACTCCCACACCGACACCAACGGCAACACGGGAAATACACTGCAAAGAACGGTACATATTGTTGACACCACTCCTCCCATCATTACTCTGAATGGAGCATCTCTCGTGGTACTCCTTCAAAATAGCGGATATACTGAATTGGGAGCAAGATGGATAGATAACTACGATGGCACAGGAAATATTGGTACTCCAATAGGAAGCGTAAACACCACAATTATAGGAGACTATCCCCTTACTTATAGCCACACTGACCAAGCAGGGAATACCTGAACTACTATTAGAACTATAAAAGTCTTAGACTCTGCAGGAGACGAAGACAACGATGGATATAGTAATGAAGAAGAGCTGCTTGCAGACACTGACCCTTTAGACAAAAATTCTCACCCAACTGCATTGCCTCCTCTTCCTCCAACTGAACCAACCAATCCAAGCAAACCAACCACTACCAATTGAGGTGGCGGTGGAAGCATGCTCAGAAAAGACTTCTGTCTGATGGGTGATTTTTCCCGTAGCTACTATGATGGAACGTGTGGAATAAGTCTGTCTCAACCATGAACAACAAATGAGCCAGACCATAATGCACCAAATGACCTGCAGTCTGCCTATCAACGAGCCTTCCAACAAGGCATTACCACTATGCCAACCTTTGCAGAGACCAGAACCACCGACCTTATCACCAGAGCTGAAATGGCGAAAATGATTTCCGTCTTCGCTACTAAATTATTCCAGAAAACTCCAAATACTGAAAAACCTGAATGTACCCAATTCACCGACCTCAATCAAGCGAACGACGACTTGCAACCTTACGTCATCACATCTTGCCAACTGGGATTGATGGGAATGAATGGCGACGGTATTGGTGTCCTTGAAGTGTTTTCTCCTATGAAAACAATTACCAGAGCCGAAGTAGGAACCATCCTTTCTAGACTCCTACGAGGGACAACCTATGCTACCCAGACGAAAGAGGAAATTTATTATGGTAGACATCTTCAAGCATTGCAGAATGCAGGGATTATGAGAATCATTTCACAGCCTGAAATGCTGGAACTCAGAGGAAATGTTTTACTAATGCTCCAAAGGAGCATAGAAAAATAAGCTTATTTACTCCAAACTATTCTCTCCGTCTGAAACGTAGAAATTGCGACATTTCCGGAAAGTTGATACTTTTGTTTGATACTGGCTAATGCTTGTTGCATTGTTTCAATGCCTTTGGTATCGGGAAGAAGTACCCCCGTTTTTCCATCTACCATAGAGGTAAGCAGAATCCCGTACTCTTTAGGAGAAAGTCTCAAAAATGTTGCTACATCATTTTGTGGAGTCAAGGATTGGACGACATCAAAGACCGCGTTTTTTACTTGTAATTCCATTTTTTTGATGATTCCCGTATAAAGCAAATCAATGAGAGCATCTAATGGTTTATCTGTCTCTAATACTCCGTGAGACTCTATCAATGCTCCCTTTTCATCAAAAAGAGAAAAAAAGACTCCCCTACTTTCCTCTGCGGGAAATTTTGCATATATCAGCTTTTTTATTTCTTCTATCATCCTCCTAGAGAAAAAGATAAAATTTACTCTTGCTTATGTTAGAACTTCGCAAAATTGGGATAAAGTCTCACTCGCACCCTTCCAATCAAATGAGAATTTGGCACGACATAATTTGCTCCTTCATAGCATTGGATGCCGAAACAGCAAAGAGAGTCAGTTGTACGTCCTCTATTGTCTCCCATAACGAAATAGCCCCCCTTCACAGGAAATTCTTCTCTCCCACAGGAAGCAATGGTGGTAGTATATTGAGGGAGATAAGGCTCAGAAAGCTGTTCACAGTTGAGTCCATTGGAAGTATGCACGAGAGAACCTGCAGGGATATTTTCAGAGCAAATGTAGATATTTCCCTTTTGCACTAAAACGGTTTCTCCTGGGAGTCAGATAACTCTTTTGATGTAAGGGACATTTTTTCCTGGGGCTACGAAGACGATGACATCTCCCCTCTGAAACCCTGAAAATCTCTGGGTCAATTTTTCCACGATGACTCGGTCTTTTTCCGCGAAATTTGGCATCATACTAGAGCCTATAACTGTATAAGGAGTAGCAATAAAAAATCTGATACATAGAATTATTCCAAATACCAATACTAAAAAAGCTAACAAATCAAAGAGTTCGGCTCAGAATTTTATCATCTTATGTCCCATAGTCATCTGCGTAAGAGTTTTTTACAAATAAAAAGAAGAGATACGAATATCCTAATAGTAATAAGAAGTACAGAGTATTTTTACTTAGAACGGCACTTCTTCGTCTAGCACATCATTTACTGGAGCTGCTACCGTTTCGATATCACTTTCTCCCTCTCCTTCTGCTCTCGCATCCAAAAAGATGAAGCTATCCACGATGATTTCGGTAGAAAATCTCTCAGCACCTTCGCTGTCTTGCCATTTTCTAGTCCTCAAGCGTCCTTCAATGTAGACTCTTTTTCCTTTGACCAGATACTTCCCTAATACTTCTGCACCTTTACCATAGGCTACACATCTGTGATACTCGGCATCTTCCATCATATTGCCGTCTTTGTTTTTGAACTTCCTGTTGGTAGCCACAGTAAAATTCACTACCGGAGTTCCTGTAGACTCAATGGTTTTTACCTGCAAGTTGTTGGTAGAACGACCAATGAGCATTACTTTGTTTAAGTCCATTCGTGATATAACGATTAGGGGATAAAAATAGCTATCGTAGAGCTATCTCATTTACCGTAATACGTATCCTAGAAGAAAAATCAACTGTTTTTTAGTTTTTTTATATCTTTTTATTGCTCTGGAAAATGGGGAAGATTTGAGAGAGATGTTGCTCTTGATTTTCTCATAAAAGGACTTGCAATTGTTCTTTATTTTTGCTATACTTAGTTGTTTTTTATCTTTACTTGTTTTATCGTAAAAAAAATGACTACTGATACCATTACCTTGGAAAAAAAGTCTCTCATCGCTGAACGACTGAAAAGTCTGGCTAAACCCGTAAATGTTGTAGTGGACGGTGAAATAGTTGTGGAAGTAAAACCTCTTCATCCCTCTCAGGTAGATGATAAACGAGATAAAGAAACTGATGAAGACCGTCAAGCTTATGCAGAAGCAATAGAAGACTATAACAATGGGGTAAATTTTACCACCATAGATTTGGGGAAAGCTCAAACTTTTGAAGGTTTTATAGCACAATTTCAAGCATAAATGTATACACCAAAATTTCATAAAAGAGTAGAAAAATTTTTGTTGTCGCACCTTGATATTGCGAAGAGATTTCACTCAAAGATGCTCCTTTTGCTTAAAGGTGAAACTGTCAGTTTAGATATTAGACCTTTGCAAGGAGAAGAGAATCGTTATAGACTAAGAGTTGGTGATTATAGATTTTTATATGAAGTGAGAGAAATGGAAATTGTGGTCTATTTTTATGAAGCAGGTGCGAGAGGAGACGTATATAAATAAATGCTTGCGAACATCCCTCTATATTCCTGCATTTTATCTTTTCTTTTCCTCCTATGCTTTTGACCTGAAAACCCCTTGCAGAAGAAATAAAAGCCAAGCTGATTGCTCAGAAATCAGAGATTTTTGGTGAAAAAGAGGTTTATCTCGCAATTCTGATGTTTGGAGAAAATAATCCCTCTCAAGTGTATATGAATAATAAGAAGAGATACGCAGAAGCTTTGGGAATTGGATGTAAAATTATTAATGAATGAGATATTTGTGGGAACACACAAGATATTTGTAGGGACACACAAGATATTTGTAGGAACACACAAGATATTTGTAGGGACGCGTCATTAACGCGTCCAAACTCCGCCTTTAGCGGAGTTAAGCACCCAAACGAAACGAATAAAAAGATATCGAAAGAAATGATTAAACAAACAATTCATCAACTAAACACAGACGAATCCTGTATCGGTATCATCGTTCAACTTCCCCTACCTGCCGAACTGCAACCCTACAGAGATGAAATTTGTGCAGCAGTTCACCCGCTGAAAGATATTGATGGACTCGGAGGAGTTTTGAATGGACGAAATCAGCTTTGACTTCTCTCTTTTCAACCTGCGACTGCTAGAGCGGTTTTGGAGCTGTGGGAATATTATCAACTCGGAAAGATGAAGGGGATGAAAATCGCTGTCATCGGACAGAGCAATGTTGTGGGGAAACCGTTAGCGATTGAATGTTTGATGAGAGGGGCTGAAGTGAGAGTGTTTACCGACCAAGACCATCCAGAACAGATTAAACAGCGAACAAAAAAAGCTGATGTACTTATCTCGTGTACAGGAGTCATTCATTTGATTACGAAGGAGTTTATCAATCCTCGTGGAGAACAGATTGTCATTGATGTAGGATATGGATTTTTGGAAGGGAAAGCTGCTGGAGATGTAAAATTTGTGGAAGTGGAGCCACTCGTGAAGCACATTACGCCCGTGCCCGGAGGAGTTTGACCGCTGACCGTCGCTAGTCTTTTTGCTAATATGTTTGATTTACAAGGACAGAAAAGGCTGATTGAAGCATTAGGAGAGTAAAATAATTTTTTTTCAATCTTTTTTTCATTTTCTCTTGATTTTTTGGAATATTTTTATATTAAGGAGATGCTTAGATTAAATCCATTATTTTTATGTAGTTTTTTGAATATGAAAGGGAACTTGCGATTGATACGCAAGTATGTCCTTTCAAAAGACACATTTAGTGGATAGTCTAAGCAACTCATCAATCGTAAGTTGCCTTTTTTTTATTTCTTTTCTCTCTCACAATGAAACAAAAATTTTCTTCTCTCAAAAAACTGCTCTTCAAGCCGGCAGTAAGTGCAGTGATTTTTGTAACCATCGTTATCATCGGATTTGGCGTTTATGCAGCGATTAATTCATTAGATGATGTAAAATCAGCTGCAGCCCCATCTAATCAACTAACAGCACAGAAATGGGATTATTTGGTAGATCAAGTAAAGCAGCAAGCTTCTACGATTACTAATCTGCAAGCTCAATTAGCCACTCTTACTGGGAACACAGATATAACTCCTCTTACTGGGAACACAGATATAATCCCTCAATATATGTATGTTTGATTAAACTCGGTAAATACAGTAGGAGCTAGTCTCACTCAAACAGTTTCTGATGTAGATTACTGTTTTGTTAGCAACGTATTGCGAACTTATAGGAATAGTGAAAGTGATTGGGTAACTGAATACTGTTCTGCCTATCCTAATGCACAATCTGATCGATCTATTCCAAATGGCAAAGAAATCTCTGATCGAAAAACTCTTTGAAGAGGGACACGAACGTTGTATGTTTGATGAGAGAGCAATGACCAATTGGATTGCGGGTTTATTTGTGTGAGACTATAGTTTTTCTTCCTTTTCATCAACCTTTTTCAATTTTTTATGTATGTCTTTTGTTTTTTCATCTCGTTAAATTGTGTATTATACTACAAAAAACTTGCAATTTACATATATTTGTGTAATATAATACATAATTTAGTTTATAAATAATTTCTATGCCCTCTTTCCTCCCTCTTCTTAACGAACAAATCAACCATTTACAGACTACTCAACTTTTTCATAGAAGAAATTACGAAGAACAATTAGATATGTTACTTCAAAGTAATTTGATTATTGTTATTGAAGGACAGAGAAGAGTTGGGAAAAGTAGTATCATTACTTCTTATTTTACCAAGAAAAACATCAATCTCGATAAAGTTTTTTACTTGAATAAGGAATTAGATAATGCTGACCTTATTAAAGATAATCAAGATTTAGAAAATGCTTTTAACGAATTTGTAAAAGAAAAATGAGAACCAACCTATCTTATTGTTGATGAAATCCAAAATATTACTACTCGAGAGCATTTTATCAGAAAAATGTATGCTCTAAAAAAGTATAAAATTATTATCACCTGATCAAATGCTAAACTCTTATCTGGAGAACTGGCTACTTATCTTACGGGGAGATTTCTGACTTTACAAGTATATCCTTTATCGTATAAGGAGTTTTTAGAATTTAAGTGATATAGCAAAGGAGAGGACAGTTTCTTAGAATACCTTCAGCTAGGTGGAATGCCAGAAATTGCACTTGTAGAGAGTATTGATATCAAGAAAAACTTTCTTAAAAATCTGCTTAATAGCATTGTTTTGAAAGATATTGTAGAAAGATATAATATTAGAGATACTAGCCTGTTGCTCAAACTTTTATCGTATTTAGCGGACAATGTAGGGTCTTTAGTTTCGTCTGTCAATATTGCGAACGTGCTACAGCAACAATTGAGAGAAAAAGTTTCTGTGAAAACCATTACTAATTATTTGAGATATTTTGAGATACCTTACCTTATAAATGAAGTAGAAAGGTATGATATTAAAGGGAAAAGAATTTTGGAATATACTGGGAAATATTACTTTACCGATATTTGACTGAGAAATTCATTTTGATTTGTTTTTACAAATGATATTGGAAAGGTTTTAGAGAATTTAGTATATAACAAATTAAAACAAGAAGGATATACTGTTTATGTTTGATGATATGATACCTTGGAAATAGATTTTGTAGCAGAAAAAGATAATGAAAAACTTTACGTACAAGTATGCTATCTCCTCGCTACTCCTGATGTCGTACAAAGAGAGTTTGGAAATTTAGAAAAAATAAAAGATAATTATAAAAAAATAGTGGTAAGTCTGGATACTGTTTTTGGGAATACTTACAATGGGATACAACATCTTAATCTGATAGAGTGGCTCTTACAGGAGGTCAATTTGAAATAACAAAACAGTCCAGTCTTAAAACTCTACTCTTCCTCCTCATCAACCTTTCTCAATTCCTTATGTACGTCTTTCAATTCTCTTTTCATCTCACCAAGGGGCATTTCTTTTGGGAGATTTTCTGGAGCGTCGCCGGTGTTGATTTTCACGAATTCACGAACCTCTTTTCCGACTCTGCGATGAGCGTCTTCGAGCTGAGCTTGTCCTTGGAGTTTCTGACTTCTAATTCTCTCTTCAGTCTGCGTGATACGGAAAAGATTTGCTGCTAATTCCGTGCGTCCCATATAGTCAAAGAGTTTTTCTTTATCGATATTTCTCTTTTCAGCGAGTTCTTGGTTGGACATTTCGTACATTCCTTCGTAGCCTGCGAGGTTGAACCTTGCATAGTCTGCTACTCCGTGACGAGCGATGGTTTTGGAAAGCGTTTTGTTTCCTTCGGAAATCTCGCTGCGAACCGAAAGCCTTTCAGGGTCCTGTCGAAGCAACTCGAATTTTCTGGTTTGCTCTGCGAAATAATTTTGTGCCAAGGCGACTTGTCTGATTTTCGGATTTCCATTCATCGCCATAATATAGCATGCGTATCTGGACATTTTGTAGTCGTCCTTACCTGCATTATCCGCTTTCTGGATATTTTCGTGGAGGTCGATTTCTAGGTTGATTAAAGCCTTCATCGTCTTGTTTATCAGCTTTTTTTGTTCTTTGGTATCCACATAGCCCAACATCAATAAAAATTCAGATGCCCACCGATAAATGGTATCTCCTTCTATTTGCTGGAAATCTTCAAAGGTTGGAAAGGAGTTTTCGGTCAAGAGACGAGCTTCCATACCAGCAGGAGAAAAAAATAAAAAAGCTGTATTATTCTTCTACGTCATCAAACAGATGTTGCATTGGTCTTTTGGGTTGATTAGCTATTTCTACAGGCTTTTGGTGAGTAGCTGACTCCTCTACTATGGTCAGAATTTTTGCCTTTTTGGAATTTTTCTTTGCAGAGAGCCAGAGGGAGATGAAAGACCAAATCAGACCGACTCCTAGAAGGAGTTCTGAAATGACTGCTCGTGAAGTCAGGCTGATTCTCTCGGAAATAATGTGAGCTACTCCCACCGTATCCACAATTCCCATAAACACACTAGTAATTACCCACAGGAACGCGAAATCTACGAGCGGTTCGTCTTCACGCAAAGCAAAGAGGTACACCACAAAGCTTTTGAATTTTATACTGATATTTCGTCCAAGTAAAAAGAGCAAACTGATGAGAATAACAATTAATGACCTAAAATACGCACTAGAAAAAAGTAAAGAATATTGAGAGCCTTCTACTCCTGACATTCCATTAATTTTTACTATTGGGGGTAAGAGCAAAATGAAGGTTAAGATGATGAGATACAGCACAAACCATTTTTTGGAATGATTGTAATTGGAAAACCTTTTCCAAAGCTTTTTCGCGAATTTTACGATGTTGTGGAGAAATGTTTTCATCGCAGGAGAAAAAAGAAAATAAATCGGAAAGTATCATTGGTGAGGGTATACATTTCTCTCGCAATATCAAGTCTTTTTTAGCCTGAATTAGAATGCTTTCGCTCTTACTTCAGTATCGTTTCCCAAATCAGCTTTTTTGCTTGCTGAATTTCCGTGAAAATATCCCTGTGTAACGGTGGCTTATGATAGGAACGTAAGGATAAAAATGCTTCCTCCATTTCCTGCAAAAACGTAGGAGAATTCTGGTCGAAAAGGATGTCCTGATAGTGGTGAACATATCGTTTCGCATTGTCCATTTGGTCGTGGGTCCATGGGATGGGAACGATGATGGATTTGATGTTGAAAAGCTTTTGCTCAGCCAAAGAAGTCGTCCCTCCACGAGCAAGGCAAATATCAGATTTTGCATAGATTTCTCCCATTTCTCTCTGGGTGAGGAAGTCGAAGGTTTGGACATTTTTTTGAGAAAAACGTGATTTTAAGTCCGTGTTGAGTTTTCCTAGAGAGATGAAGAAATGAAAGCTGGATGCAATGAGTGGATTAGTCTCGAGAAGTGTGGCGAAGGTTTCATAGAGCGTACGAGAACCTTGGGAGCCTCCCATAATGAAAACCGTGGGAACGCCCCCTTTTATAAAGGGAGGAAGGGGGGATTTTCTGAGTGAGGGAGAATCTTGTATCGTAGGCAAATCTCCTATAAATTCGAGGTCGCTCCCCTCTTCACTGAAAGAAGCTATATCATCGCCCAAAATCTGCCCTACCGTTTTTGAATGAGGCAATACTCCATCAAATCCTGTAAATACTGCTGAAGCGAAACGAGAAGCAATACGATTGACCAACCCAGGGTGAACGTCCGACTCGTGAACAATCAGTTTTTTATGAAGAAGTTTTGCAGCAAAGACGACGGGAAGTGCAACGAAACCGCCTTTACAAAAGACCACATCAATGTGATAATGATATAGATATCGAAGGGACTGAAAAAATCAGAAGGTAAATAAGATGAAATCTTTTAGGTTTGCTCGGAATGCTGCGAGGCTTTTTTGTCTACGGAGCTTGCCTGAGAGAATGGGTTGGAAGTAAAACTGGGGTATTTTTGTAGCATTTTGCTTTGATGTAGGAAGATGGCTGGGAATGGGAAAGAAAGCTTCCGCTGTTTCTGCTTCCAATGAGTTTGCCGACCCAAACCGAAAAAGTTTTTCCACTTGGGAAGCGTAATCAGGAGTTCTAAAAAGGGTTTCCAGCAAAGAACGAATGGGCATTACGTGTCCACCGGTGCCACCTCCCGCCATTGCGATAATCAGCTTTTTGGGGTGTTTTTTCATAGTATCACCTTAAAGAAAATAGGAATAACTTCAAGAGCAAATGGGAACAGAAAAATTATTCTTGTATTCTGGTTGTATCCCACGCTCTCCAACTCGTTTCAACGTTTTGTGGAGAACGGGTAGAATCAGAGAAGAATTCACCTCTATAAAGGTTTGCGAAATAGTTGAATTTAGCTTTTAAGCTGTCATTTCTGCCGGCAAATGCTATGAAAAGGTCGTGATGATTGAGGTAGAGATTATGACATTCAGCGAAATCTTCGAAAGGGTCTGTCATTCCATATCCGGAACAAAAATCTGTTTTACTGACTCAGCTTTTTCTAATACTTTCTGATTGTCGAGAATATTTGTAGTATTCTAGGGAAGGGTCGTCTAATGCAAAGGCTTTTTTCCCAAATTCTGTATAAAGAGCACTTTGGTTCTTGTTTTTCCCTTGGAGAGAACCGAGGTCTACAATATGTCCTACTTCGTGGGTGAAAACTTGTCGGAATTCGTCGTCATATTCCATTCCTCCCAAGTTCATCGTGAGTTTCGTTCGTCCAGAACTTCCACGTCTGTTCCCTTTTGCTTGATTGATGAGGATTTGCGAAAATACTTGCTCTAAAGCTTTTCCTCTCTGAGCGATAGTATCAATTCCGCTAACGATTGTGGTAATCTGACCAAAATACTCTGATTTTTCTCTGGGGGTGAATGTTCCATTCCAGAAAGTTTTTTCACAGAACGTAGCGGAGGTTTCACAAAGCTGAACGAAGTCATTGGCAACATCGTGTTCTTTATCTGTAGGAGCAATTGGTTCAGAAGAGCTCTCTGCATCTAACCCAGAAAAAATCTGCAAGATTTCAGTAGTTAATTGCTCTAATATCGCGTCTTCATCCAAAGCAGCAAGCTCTGTTGTACTTTCTGTGGGTTCAGGGGGAAGTTCTGTGGCATATTCTGTAGAAAGGTAGTCAATTTGTGCTACTTTTTCTTTTGGAAGAGGAAAACCTTCTCTCCGTGTGAGAGCGAGGAAGGTGATGGCACAGACTACAAGGATTTTTCGGATGTCTGTTTGGGTATGAGGGAAATATGCTTTTCGGTTCATACTGTAAGTATATTCAGAATTTGTATTTTTGCAACTTTTGGATGAGATTTTGGATGAGATTTGTGAGATTTTGTTGCAATTTACAAAAATATGACTAAAATAGGTGTATATTTACACCCATATAGGACACAAATGAAATATCTCGAAACACTCCTCAAATCAAAAAAAACTGTCTTCACCTATGATGATATCAGATTTTTCTTTCAAATTACCAATAGGAATACTTTGAAAAGTTTGCTGGATAGAATGGTGAAATCTTGAATTTTGCAACATCTCTCCTCAGGGATTTTTGCTTTACCTCATTATGACCCGTTTGAATTTGCTACGCAATTCAAGAAAAATTCCTATATTTCTTTTGAAACTGTGCTGAAACAGGAAGGAATTATCTTTCAAGATTATGGGAAAACCATCTTTCTTGCAAGTGATAGGAGAGAAACAAAATCTGCTCTTTGAACTACGTTTGAATATCATAAACTCGGAAATAACCTGCTTCTCAATCCTATAGGAATTCTTCAAACCGGAACCTATGCCATCGCTACAGCAGAGAGAGCGGTGTGTGATAGACTTTATCTTTCTCCACACTACTATTTCGACAATTTAGAACCGCTTAATACAGAAAATATTTTTCAAATCGCTCAACTCTACAATCAGAGAGTCGTTTTATCCCTTAAGAAAATGTTCAATGCTTAACAGAGATAAACACAGAGATTTACTCTTTCAAATTATTAAAGCAATTTTTGCGAGTCCTGTTTGAGCTCATTTAGCTCTCAAAGGTGGAACTGCTTGTTATTTCTTATATGGATTAGACAGATTTTCAACAGATTTGGATTTTGATATTATTCACGAAGGGGCAAAAGTAGACGAAACCTTAGTGCAAGTATTGGAAAAGTTCTGAAAGCTGAGTGGGAAACAGAAAATTACCCTATCTTATGAGGAAAATGAAACCAAAATCAAGATTGATGTCAGTAGAAAGATTTGGAAAGCGAATAGCTATGAAGAAGTCAACTTTTTCTGAAAACCTATCAGACTACAAACCAAAGCAACCATTTTTGCGAACAAGCTTGTTGCACTACTGGAAAGAATGGCTAATAGGGATATGTATGATGTGTATTTCTTCTTTCAGCATTTATGGGATTTGGAAGAGGCAGTAGTTCAAGAAAGAACTAATAAATCCACCAAAGAAGTCTGTAGTATAATTTTAGAACAGTTGCAAACCTTACCAAAGAATTATAAAATCTTGGATGGACTCGGTGAAGTGCTGAATAATGAGAAGCAGAAATCTTGGGTAAAAAATCAGCTCTTGGAAGATTTGAAAAGTATATTAATGTTGCAACTTACTTTCTAATTATTATTGGTCTTTTTGCTATCATCAAAGATTTGCATTATCTATGCCGAAAAAACGGGAGGCTTCTCCTCCCGTTCGGACGGGTACAAGACCCGTCCCTACACGATTTGGGTATTCTCATACGTTTTCAACACGATTTGTTGGATGTTTTAATACATTCCCATTCCGCCCATACCTCACATTCCTCCCATTCCAGCACCGGCACCTTCTCCACCTCCGTGAGAACAGCAACCTTTCTCTTCTGGAGCATCAACGACTACTGCTTCCGTCGTGAGTATCATCGCAGCAGTCGAAACCGCATTTTCCAGCGAAACACGAAGTACTTTCGCAGGGTCGATAATTCCTGCTTTCTTCAAGTCTTTGAATTCTCCAGTTCTCGCATCGAAACCGTAATTCATATCGTCAGATTTTTTTACCTCTTCTACTACATAATCGCCTTTAAATCCTGCATTATCAGCAATTTGTTTCACAGGATATTGGATGGCTTGTTGCAAGATTTCTACAGCTACTTGTTCATCTTCATCTTCGAGCTTCAACGTAGCAAGCGTTTTAGAAAGCTGAACCAGCACACTTCCTCCTCCGGCAACAATTCCTTCTTCAATCGCCGCTCTAGTCGCATTCAAGGCATCTTCAATTTTGAATTTCTTATTCTTCATCTCCATTTCGGTTGCGGCTCCCACTTTGATGACTGCAATTCCTCCAACGAGTTTTGCCAATCTTTCAGCGAGCTTTTCTTTGTCGTAATCGGATTTGCTATTTTCAATCTGATTTCTAATCTGATTTGCTCTGGCTTCAATTTCTGCTTCATCACCTTTTCCTGCAACAATAATGGTTTCGTCTTTGTTTACGATAACTTTATCGGCTTTTCCGAGCATATCAAGAGTCGCGTCTTCCAGTTTAATTCCAACATCTTCCGTAATCAACGTTGCACCGGTGACGGCAGCGATGTCTTTCAAAATCTCCTTTTTTCTGTCTCCAAATCCCGGAGCTTTTACTGGCACGGCATTCAATGCACCTTTCAATCTGTTGAGAATGAGAGAGGCGAGAGCTTCACCTTCCACATCTTCTGCGATAATCAGCATATCTTTTCTTCCTGTCTGAGCCATAGCCTCCAAGACAGGCAAAATGTCCTTTAAAGAGCTGATTTTTTTATCTGTTACCAAAATGTATGGCTTGTCTACGATGCTTTCCATCCTCTGGGTATCAGACACAAAATACGGACTCAAATATCCTTGGTCAAATTGCATTCCGGTTTTGATTTCCTTGGTAAGTCCGATAGTATTTCCTTCTTCCACCGTGATAGTTCCGTCTTTTCCGATTTCTTCAAAGACATCAGAAATCAGTGTTCCCACCTCTTCATCCTGTGCGGAAAGCGTGGCAACTTGTTTGATAAGTTCTTTACTGTCTCCGATTTGTTGGGCAGCTTTTTGGATTTCTTGTACCAATTTATCAACAGTTTTGTGCAGTCCGCGACCAAGTGCGAAGGGGTTAATTCCGCTGTCGATGTAGCGAAGTCCTTCTTTGGCGATAGCGTGAGCAAGCACAACGGTTGAAGTCGTCCCGTCTCCAGCTTCTTTGTTGGTTTTTTCGGCAGCTTCTTTGACCATATTTGCTCCGACATTGTGGACTTTGTTTTCGAGTTCGATTTCTTTTGCTACGCTTACTCCGTCGTTGGTGACAGTAGGTGCTCCGTAGGATTTGTCGAGGATGACATTTCTTCCTTTGGGTCCCATCGTTACTTTCACGACATTGTTCACGATTTCTAGTCCTTCTAAAAGGGATTTTCTAGCATTTTCTGCAGTAATGATGTCTTTTTTCATAGGTGTTGTAAATATAATAGATAAAAGGTATAAAGAGAATTAAAAAGCTGTAAGAGATTATTTGTTTTCTTTTTCTTTGTAAGCAGTAACTTCAATTTCGATTTTTGCTCCTTTTACGGTCATTCCATTCACTTCTAGGAGGGTACTCACGGGTTTTGAGTTAGCAAAATATTTCGCACGGATATTGGATACTACTTCAAAATCATTCATATCGGTTAGAAAGATTTGTGCCTTAATCACATCATCTAAACTTGCTCAAGCGGTATTCAGTGTTTTTTCAAGTGCTTGAAATACGTATTCAGTTTGTTCAGCAATGTCATCAGTTGAAGCTCTACCATTCTCGTTTTTTATTATTTGCTGACCTGATATATATATCATATATCCTGTTCCTACATCAATTTTGATTGCTGGCGAATAGAACCCACGGTTTGGTTTCCGACCTTCTGGATAGATTGCTTGTTTCATTATAAGGTGGTAATAAAAGAGTAAAAAAATATCACAAAATCATCTTACGTGCTATGTTATAGAAATTTGGGAAGGGATTGCAAGAGATTTTTATGGTGATTTGATGTACATTTTATCCTCTGTTCGTTTTTTGGGGTTATTTTGGATGTATCGTTTGATGTTGTTGTATTCGTTTTCATTGCGGATAATGTGGTCGTGGTAACGGGATTGTCGGGCGAAGGGGATATTGTGGATTTGTGCGTATTTTGTGATGTTTCATTTGAATAATTTAATGATTGCCCCCAACAATGGTCATTCGTAGGGACGGTTCGTTAAACCGTCCGAACCATATAACATTCATTCATCGTTCAAACGCATTATTCCCCTGTTATTCGGACGCATTATTGATGCGTCCCTACATCAGCCATTGATGTCTGTACCACATAACATTTCGCCATTGTCTGCACCACATAATATACCGTCATTGTTTGGACGCATTATTCCCCTGTTGTTCGGACGCATTATTGATGCGTCCCTACATCAGCCATTGATGTTTCGTTTTCCCATATTTTGTTCATGCATACACAACAATAAATGGATATGGTTTGGCATTACAATCCATTCGTGAATATCAACCGTTTTTCTTTCATTTAATTTTTGAATTTCCTCATCACAAATCATCCCAATTTCATTCAATATCATTTCCCCATCCACAATTCTACCAAAATATTCTTCGTGGTCTTTGCAACAAATGGTGATAAAATATGCACCTGCAGAGGCGTAATCATATCGTTGGGCACGAGGAGTTTTGCGATTTGGTAATTCTTGCATATCAACGATATATTACCAGCGATAAAAATTGCACTTTTACGTGCAATTCATATTGTCCTATCATAGCGTTTTCTTTTAACCGCTCCTCTTTTTACTCATTCAAAATCTTTGTCATTTCATTCAAACACTCACTTACACTATTACAATTTATTGTTCAGCTTTCCCCTGTGTTGGTGGAAGCAGCATAGAGAAGAGTCATTACATCACCTCTCGTGGTTGCAGCATCTTTGTCATAGAAACTACTCACATCCAGACCGAGACTTCTGGCTCTCGTGTAATAATTATCTGCTCGATGAGCTCCGCTTTCTGACTGTTTACCATCAAGAATTCTTACCACTACTGCTACTGCTTGGGCGTTGGTGAGTTTTTGGTCAGGATAAAACTTTCCATTTGCACCGTTGAGAATGCCATATTCACACGCAGTCCTCACGTACGACCTCAAGTCGGAGATTGCGGAATATTCATCACTGAAGGAGCAATTCCCGCCAGCGTTTGTATGATATCCTTGGGTATCTGTAAACTGCACAAAGAATTTGCTCGCCTCATCTCTCCTGAGAGAATCATACGCTCTAAATTCTGATGAAGTACTGTAGTGAGTAAGTCCTTGGTCGTATCCTCGCTGGATAGCGTCCGACAAGAGGGAAGCTGATGCAACACTTATCGCTCCGAGTCCGAGAACGACCGATGAAAGAAGAAGTTTTTTCATACTGATAGAATAAGGGATAAAAATTACTCTTTTGCTAATAATGAAGAATGCTTGATTACGAGATACTTTACTTTGTCAGCTCCTTCGTTGACTTCGATTTCATCTGGTGCGTATTGGGTGAAATAGACGATGTCGCCTACGTTAACGTCTATCGGGCTTCTGCTGCCGTTTTCGAGGATTTTCCCAGCTCCGATGGCAATGACTTGTCCTTTGTGGGGTTTTTCTTTGCTGTCGGGAAGAATGATTCAGCTTTTGGTTGTCGTTTCCTCCACGAGGGGTTTAATTAAAATGTGGTCTTCTAAAGGTTGTAGCATTGGAATAGAGATTAAAAGATAAAAATATCACTTATTATACAACAGTGCTACTATAAAAAAATCAAACGCAATTGCAAGTAAAAGTTGTAAAAAATTTGCTTTTTTTTTGATTGTGAATATAATGGAGTTGAACCTTTTATTTTCCTGAGTATGTAATGCCAGAAAGAACGTTAACTTCTACCTCTAAACAGCTTTTTTTTCTCCTGTTGATTATCGTCATAGGAGCGATAGGATGGTATGCGTATTTGCGATTTAACACCACCATCACCAAAAGGTTGATTGCCATTGACCAGAAAAAGGTCGCGGAAGTCCAAAAAGAGATTGAAGCATTTTCAGATATTTCTGGGTTTGACAAGCTGAAACTCGTACAAGCATTGGAAAGCTCCCAAACTCAAATGCCGTGGTCTGACCATATCAAAGCAGTATTAGACATTCTTCAAGAAATCCGTGAAGTGGATGCTACTAGTGCTCAAAGTATTTCCCTTTCAGACTTCAAAATCTCTTTGGAAGAAGTTAGTCTTCATTGATATGTTTCTAATCTCCGTATTCTCTATTTTGCTCCCGACACGAGTAAACAGATTGCACTCATTGAGAGATTCAAAAAGCTGGATTTTTTGGATGATATAAAAATTCAGACCTATGATAAGTCTGCGGACAACTTAGGATATGATTTTGTTTTAACTGCTAAAGTAATCAATAATGATACAAAATAATGACATCATTTCCAGAATTACCGGAACCGCTCCTACTACGGCACCAAAGGAAGAGGTTGTTGTTTCAGAGACGAGAGTGGTGACCGCAAAATACAAAGTATTTTCGCTCATTTTACTTTTGGTAGGACTTTGGATTTTTATGGGGATATGACCAGACATTCAGAGCAAATACAACTCAGCGAACAGTGTTTACCAGTCCACCCAGCAGGAATTGGAAGCAAAAAAGCATCAAAAAGCTGAATATGCCCTCGATAAAGCCAATCTCGAAAAAATTGAAGCAAACCAGGCAACCTTGGAAACGTGTCTTAATGAAGAAAATAGTCAAGCGTGTACTTCGTTGCCGGATAACTGGAACGTGGAATATAAAGGGAAAACTATTAAAGATTTTTCTATTCCGCTCTCCTATCTCCAGTTGCATTCGCTGTATACTGAGAAGATGCCCATTGATGAGCAGAAAGTCCTCAGAAATTTGAATGAATATCTGATTAGAGACGGAATTGTCCAAGGAGTCGCCGTAAAGAATGGAGACATCAAGAGTATTCACATTGGTGATGCGGAAGCTGTGAATGGAAGTGCGATATTTTTCTCTGTTCCTTTAACGTTTTCGATTGAGTTTGATAGAGTGGAAGATTTGATTTCCTTTGTTCGCAATGTAGAAAAAAAGCTGATAAGCTTTCCTAATGACCGTATTCTCTATAAAATTCAACAAGTCAGCTACGATATTGTTACCTCCACACAGCCACAAACTACCACGCTGGAAATGATTGCGTATTATTACCACGATTCAAGATTTGCTGATGTAGAGCAATCTCAGTCAGTAGAAGAAGCTGAAGAAGAAGTAGCGGGAGAAGTCACAGTAGCACACGCAGCTCCAACAGCAACCGCAAACTCCCCTACTACAGCAACCGCATTGACCGAGACAGCATTGACTGGAAGCGTATCAACGGGAAGCGTATTAACAGGGACAACTCCGTAATCTTTCCTCTTTAACCTTTTATCTCTCCTCTTCTCCAATGGCTTTTAACCGAAAACAGTTCTTTTCCTTCGATAGCAGCTTTATCGACAATATGCTCAAGTCAGCCTTAAAGTCTAGTGATAAAGCGAGTTTTTCAGGAAAAGAGAAAATTCTGTTTTACAAAGAGCTGGTTTATATGATGAAAGGTGGAGTGCCTTTGATGGGAGCAATGGATATCATTTTGCAAAGTTCAGAAAATTTTGCTATCAAAAGTGTCGCTCAAGAAATCGCGTATTACCTCAAAAAAGGGAAAGAACTCTCTTATGCCATTAGCAGACTGCCAGAATATTTTGATGAAGGAGATGCTGCGATTATCAAGACAGGAGAAGCGACAGGAAATTTGCCTTTTGTTTTACAGTCACTCGCTGATGAGTATTCGTATTTGAATGAGATTAAGCAAAAGTATATTGGAGCAATGATTTATCCGATTGCCCTCATTATTATTTCCTTTGCTGCCGTGATTTATTTATTCTGATTTGTTTTGCCGGATATTTTTAACCTCCTCGCCAGTAGTGTCCAAGAAATGCCAACGATTACCGCGATACTTAAAGGGATTACCGACTTTTTCGTAGCGAACCGAGTCAATCTTTGTATTATTTTCGTGGTGGCAATTCTTGCTATTGCGATTTATTTTTCTACGGAGAGTGGGAAGAGAAATCTGTATTCTTTGGTGTTGCATATTCCTATTATTGGACAGATGACCAAATCGTACTATCTGATAAAATGGTCGAGGTATATGAGACTGATGATTGGTTCGGGAATGGATTATGTAGAGACGTTTCGTCTCTTGCGTGATGTGCTGAAGATTCCGCTTTATCAGACGATGATTGAACGTGTGCTGGCTGATATTTCTCTGGGGAAGAGTTTGTATGAACCGATTAAAGCCCATCCAGAAATTATTCCGTCTAATGTAGCCGTGTTGATTAAAGTCGGAGAAGAAACTGCGAATTTGGATAACTCTATGACCAATATTATTGAGCTCTACCAAGAAGAACTGGATAACTCCATCAAGAATTTTTCTAAAGCTATTGAACCGACCATTCTTGTAGTGGTAGGGGGATTGGTGATGCTTATCGCTCTCGGAGTGTTTGGACTGATTTTTGCGGTGATGGATAATGCCGGGATGTAGTTTTTTTGGGGGTGCTTCAGCTTGCATAATAAATCATTTCTTGTTGTAGCAGAATAGAAATGTCAGTAGTTTTCCAAAAATAGAAATGTCAGTATATCTATCTTTGTTTTATTTTCGTGAATTGTAGACAATCCGTTCAATCGTAGAACTTTATGTTTCCGTAGATACTTTCTTTTACGATTATTCTCTTACTTTTCAAGATAGTATCTCTTTTTAATTGGTATATTCTGTTATGATATAATATAGTAGTTATATCCTCTTGCAATCTCAACAATTTTTTTTATACTTATTCGCAGAAAATTGCAAATAGCTATAAAAAAGTTTATTTCAAAATCCTTCTTTTCTGTCAAAAATGTAATAAAATTCTCTTGCAATAGGAGAATTTTTTCATATCTTAATAGTAGCTTTTTTTATTTTCTCTTATCAGCTACGATGACTAATCTCACGTTACACCAGTCCTTTGAAAATAGCAAGCACACCCAAGGAGAGCTTGAATTCTGGCTTGCAAGAGAATTAATGCCTCTGCTAGGATACCAGAAATGGGAAAGATTTTTAGATGCTATCAAAAGAGCACAACAATCGTGTAAAAGTTTCGGGAATGTAGTTGAAGAGCACTTTTTCCCGGAGCCGGGAAAAACCCCATCACTTGTAGGAGGGAGACCAAAAGAAGATTATCTCCTCACCAGATACGCTTGCTACCTCATCGCACAAAATGGCGACCCAAGAAAAGTTGAAATCGCACAAGCACAAACCTATTTCGCACTTCAGACAAGAAGACAAGAATTGGCTGACAAAAAGAGAATGGAAGACAAAAGACTAGAAGCCAGAGCTAAATTGAAAGCAAGCGAGACGAAAATAGAAGAAACCGTCTATCATAGAGGGATTCATCACCCTGCAGAATTTGCCACCTTCAAAAATAAGAAAATTGAAACCCTCTATAAAATGTCTATTCGCGAATTGAAAGAAAAAAGACATATTCCCAAACATAGAGCTTTAGCGGACTTTGATAGTGAAGTGGAACTTACCGCAAAAAACTTCATCTACGCTATGACTGACCACAATATCAAACAGCAAAATATTCACGGAAAAGAACCTATGGAAGGCGAACTTGTTGCCAATGCGAACACTACAAGAAAAGCTCTTTTAGAAAGAAATATTATCCCAGAAGAACTTTCCCCACAAAAAGACTTAAAGCTTATTGAAAAGCAGAGAAAACAAGAAATAAAAAAGCTGAATAATAGGGAATTACCCTTGTAAATATTGTTTTTTGAAGGCTCCAGAGAATACTCGATTTGCAGAGCGGATTTTAACGCTTTTCAGGAGTAAACATGTTCAAAAGTTCCGATACATCATTTCTCCTTGAAAACGCGAAGAAAAACCGTATATGAAATACACCATTTTTTTTCTGATAGTTGTTCAGAATTTTTATTCTCTTAACCACACTATGCACTGAGATGATTACTACACCATCTTTCAATTCCACGGCGGATACTCGTAAGGAGACCTGAATTACTTTGGGATGCCGCATTCCCAAAGACTATTTTGAAACGCAAGGAAAAGGAGAGAGCGACATTACGGTTCACGCTGGCTCATTCCACTTAGCGTTAAAAGACGCGAATATTGAGAAATACAATATTATGACGTACTCCTCTATTTTACCGGGAATTGCTACCCGTATTTCCCAACCTCAAGAGTTAGTCCATTGATGTGTGCTGGAATCCATTATGAGTACCTGCACGGTCGAACAAGGACAAAGAGGTTCTGCAGGCATTATTTACGGTTGGCTGTATCATCGCGAAACCAATGAGAAATATGGCGGGCTCGTTTGTGAAAACTATGGAGATTATAGCCAAGAAGCATTACAGCAACTGCTCCAATCCAGTTTGAACGAACTCTATATCAATGGATTTGAAGAGACCTATCGTTTAGCAGATATTACGTATTTAAGCGAAACGATTACTCCCCAGAAGAAATACGGAACGGCACTAGTAGCCTTGTGTTTTACTTCTTATTACTTTCCTGAAGTGCATACGTAGCCAGAAATTTTAACAGCTGTTGTAGCAGAAAGGCATAATCAATCTGACTCCTCATCAGTTCCAGAGCTTTTTCACGGTCAAACTGCTTCGTCTCCTCTCCAATACGATCTACAGGCACTTTGAGTAGGATACGTGGAAGCAAAAAATGCTGAGCAACAAGTTCAATTCCTCGACTTTCCATATCTACGTAAAGGATGGTTTCGTCGGAGAGGATGGGAGATAGTAATCAAGGAGTATCTATTATTATATCACTAGAAATCATTTTTCCCAAAGGGGCAACTTGTACAAAGATTGGGATGATGGTTTCTTTTTTGATGGTGAGATGTTCAACGGTGGCTGCCTGAAACACCCCCTTTCAGGGTTGCCCCGCAGTACTGCGGGGGAAATGTCCTAAGCCTGAGCGAAAGCGAACGGCTGAAGGACAAAGGGGGGTAGGGGGATAGGGGGGATTTTGTGAAAAGTATCCACAAACGCCAATATTCACAATAAAGAACTGCTCTGCGGGATGTTCTAACAAAAATTTTGTTAATTGAAAAATCGTTTCGTGGTTTCCTATACCGGTACAGAGATAGGTAATAGGAAGATGAGTTTTTAGGTTCAGCTTTTTTATTTCTTCTTTTACGACTTTTAATTCTCCGGAAGTAGCACAGCAGATAAGGATTTTCATTGCTCTTGATTTAGAATAAAGTATCTATAGTATACAACTCAAGACATCGGTTGCAAGACCAATCTTTCTACGTCTTTTTATTCAGATGAACTTCTTTGTGCTATGAACGTAATTATCTTGGAGAATATCCGTAGTGCCTACAATGTCGGTAATGTTATCCGTACCGCTGACGCATTGGGGCGAAACGTGCGACTGGTAGGATACTCCCCTTCTCCAATAGACAATTCTAAAGTCCGTAAAACTTCTCTGGGTGCAGAAGAGAATGTGGGAATCCAGCAGTTTGATTTCACTCGTGAGGCTATCCAAAAAGCCAAAGAAAGCTGAATGCAAGTCATCGCTGCAGAACTAACGGAAAATGCGGTTTCCTTGTCTGATTTTTCAATTGATTCTTCCGATATTGCGATCATTTTTGGGAATGAAGTAGAGGGAGTATTGGCAACCACGTTGGAAGCGGTGGATGCTATCGTCGCTATTCCGATGAAAGGCGTGAAAGAAAGTCTGAATATTGGACAAAGTGCAGCAATTTTTATGCGGGAATTAGGGAAAAAATAATCTGGTCTTTTTATTGCTAAAAATAGTCCTGTTGTAAAAAAGAAAAAAATATTGTTTTCCTCTGGAAATTGATGTTCAGATTTTTATACTTTATGGTAGTTTTTTATTTCTTTTCAAGCATATCTCCAATGACCAATCTCGAACTTATGGACCAAATCATCAAATTTTGGAAAAACGATAATACTTTCCAACGCTCCATTGACGAAAGAAGCGAAAAAATGACCTTCCGCTTTTTCGACGGACCTCCTTTCGCCAGCTGAACTCCGCATTACGGACATCTCCTCGCCGGTGCAATTAAAGACCTCATTCCAAGATATATGACGATGCGTGGATACCAAGTGAAGAGAAAGCGAGGGCGAGACTGCCACGGATTACCGGTAGAAAAAGCCGTAGAAAAATCTCTCTGAATTGATGGAAAAAGAGACATTGAGACAAAAGTCTGAATTGAAAGCTTTGTCGAAAAATGTAGAGCATACGTGAATGATACGAATGAGATTTGGAAATGGTTCATTGACCATACTGCCCGCCGAGCTGATGTGGAGAATGAATATCGCACAATGGATTTGGACTTTATGGAAAGTGTGATGTACTGTTTTGATAAAATCTACAAGGATAATCTCGTTTACAAAGGCTTTAAAGTGCAGCGATACTGTCCGAGCTGTGCGACGCCGTTGGCGAATAATGAAGTGGCAGAAGGATATGAAGACAAGACGGATTCAGCAATCACCGTAAAATTCAGACTCGACCCAACGAAAACCCAAGCAAACAAGATGGAAAGATTTGAACACACCCCAGACGGTTGTATCAAAAATGCCAGAGCGATTATCAAAAATGAAAACGGAGAAATCCTACAAATTTTCAGCACACAAAAACATAAATTTGAAGCACCGTGAGGAAAAATCGACACCTGAGAAACTATTGAACAAGGACTCATTAGAGAAATAAAAGAAGAAATCTGAGTAGATATAGTGCATACAACATATCTGGGAAGTTTTAAAGAAATCATCGGTCAAATTGTCCGAGAGTGTCACCTTTTTGAGGCTACTATCAGCGGAACTCCTGCTTTGAAGGAAGAAGATAAACACAATCAATTGATACGAGCAAAAGTCGAACCATCTGAAAACATACTCTGATTTCAGCTTGTCATTGATAGGAATATTGTAGATACGGAAGAAGAATTGATGCAACAGTTTCGAAATATCTATACGTATATCAAACAAATCCCACAGCAAATCACCGACAATACGGGTAGGGACGGGTCTTGAACCCGTCCGAATGACGATGAAACATCGTCATTGCATCCAGAAACGAAAAATTTCCATCCGCACAGCGAAGCCGTTCATAACGAACAATGAAACGTCTTTCTCCTCGCACGAACCACCACCCCACGAACCCTTCCCAGCAATATGTTTCTCGCAACAGGAGCAGACATTCAATACTCAATGGTGTACGTTTTCTCCAGCAAAGAATACTACATTCTCGCGACTAACCTCTTGAAAAAATACTACAAAAACCCTGAAGACTATCTCATCATTAGAACCCTTAAAGGAAAAGAATTAGTAGGACTCCATTATGAACCACTTTTCGACTACATCACCAAATCCTTTTCTACTCCTGTCATTGCGAGTGAAGGCAAAGCCGAAACGAAGCAATCCACAATAACAAACAAAACCAAGTACCTGTCAGACTTCTTTCAAATCCTGAATGCTGATTTTGTGAGTATTGAAGATGGAACGGGAATTGTCCATATTGCACCAACCTTTGGAGAAGAGGATTTTCAAGTTGTTGCAAAATTACTTGGAGCACAAAATGCACTGGAACGACTCTTTATGCCGGTGAATGAATACGGAGAATTTGATGAACAAATCTATGATTACACCGGAGAAAGTGTACTGAATATCAATAAAACTATCATCGACAGGTTGAAAGGAGCTGAAGGCGAACCTCGCAGTTCTGCGAGACTGATTAAATCTGAAAGCATTACCCACAGCTACCCGCATTGCCGAAGGTGTCATACTCCGTTGATTTCTAAGGCAATGTCTTCTTGGTTCATCAAGGAACAACAAATGAATGCCGAAACACGGAAGGAAGCTGAAAAGATGAATTTTGTGCCAGAAAGTGTGAAAAACCGTTTCGTGAATGGGTTGCAGCAAGCTCCCGATTGGAACATCGCCAGAAATCGTTATCGAGGCAGTCCGCTTCCAATTTGGCAGAATGTCGATGATGAGAATGACCGCTTTTCCGTAGGAAGTTTGGAAGAAATGTATCAGCTTTCTAGGACGGGTAGCAAGAACATCACGAAACATATTTTCATCAGACACGGCAGAACTGATTATAATGAAGAAAAAAAGCAGGATAATTACGGCGATAAAGCCTTGCTAAACAAAGAAGGACTTCAACACGCAGAAAAAATAAGAGAACATTTACAAACCCTCAAAGAAGAGGAAAATCTGATTATTGTACTTTCGCCTATGGAAAGAGTACGACAAACCGTTCTTCCCTTTCTGAAAGACAGGTACTCTGAAGAGGAATTGAATAGTATAAGAGCGAAATATGAAGCAGTACAAGCAAACTTTCATACCCTCTGGAATGAAAAAACTATCATCAAATACCTTGCCGATGACGACAAGGAATATCTCTTTGAGATTGGAAAAAATATTTTTGTAGACTTTAGAATTACGGAAGTTTTGCGAATGAGTAGACAAGACACAAGCCATCTGAATAGAAAAATTGTTAATAATGATGAAACCATTGAGCAAGTGGTAGCGAGAAGTGCTTCTTATCTCAAAGCTATTAGCAAAAAATTCCCAACTGCAACCATCATTAGCATATCACACGGTTTACCTTTAACCTATCAAAGACAAGTATGTAGAAATTGTATCAATCCAGAAGAACATAAAAAATTTACTGAAACAAATATTGGTACGTTTTACCCTAAATACTACCCGAGAAATAATGGAGAGAAAGAGAGAGGACAAATTTTTATACATTACCGAGATAATGATAGACAAAAAGAAGTTGACTTGCACAAGCCCTACGTAGATAACTACCGGTTCGTGAAAGACGGAAAAACCTATAAACGCGTTCCTGAAGTGATGGATTGCCGATTTGAAAGTGGAGCGATGCCTTTTGGTCAGGAGCATTATGTGGGGGAAAGATAAGGAGGAATTTTAGCTCTAATGTACAAAACACTTATGACAACATATCTACAAACCATCCCTCCACAAGTACGAAGAACTGCAAAACAAAATCAAAACGGCTTACGATATATAGAAAAATCTAATGGCGATTTACTTTACAACCAAAAGCCAAAGAGTTGGAAGGAGAGGGATTGGAAAATACAACAGTTTAGAAATGATTATATTTTTACACTCTCTATCAATGAAAATAGATATAAAGAACCATTATCTCAACTTATTTGTGATACTGTTCCAGAAGTAGAAATAGCAGAGCAACTTTATTTTACGAGAAAAACCTTTGAATATATCTTCGTCTGACATTGAGAGTTTCACTTGAATAATTTGATTGTTACTGCTAATAACCGAGATGCTGTTGTAAAAAACCCTATATCAAAACGCTGAATATATCAGGACTGAATTATCTACCTTCTGAAAAAGATACCAAATTCTATGAGTTTCTTCAAAATTGTGGTAAAAAGGGAAAATACTACATATTATGCTACCACTTTTTTTGAAAAAATTACTTCTAATCCAAAAGCATTTGATAACGAAATACTTAAAGGAAAAGGTTATCTTATCGCATAATAAAAAATGTCGGAGGGAAAAAGTCCGGCTCCGACATCTTTTGATAAAAGTATACTCAAAAAAAATCAAAATGCAAGAAAAAATCAATTAAAAAACTGCAACAAATACTTCTGACTTTTTTTACCTTCTCACCATAGAACATTATGAAACAATGAACAACTGCAAAACCTCTCTCTTTCTGCCAAAAACATCTCTACACTTTTTGGTTATTGTTGTGGATTTTTTGCACTATTGGAGGGCTTTTTCTCTGATTGATAATAGCAAATGCAGATGATGCACCGGGAGCAATTTTCATTTTTGGTGGAATTGCCTTGCTAGGAAGCGGACTTATCTGTGGAATTGGAATAGGATTGACAAAAACACTCTTAGAGATAAAAGAACAACTAGAAAAGTAAATCAAAATCCATATACTTTGCTCCAGTCTTTTAATCTTATTTATTATTTTCCTTTTGCTCAATGACAAACACCAACCAACAACCCACTTCCTTCACCGCCGATTTCATCGCCGAAGGACTCGACCAGACCAGAGGACGATTTAGGACGCTACACATCCTCTGACATGCCATCAAAGGCGAAAACGCAATGAAAAATGTCATCGTGAACGGAATTATCCTCGCCGAAGACGGAAAAAAAATGTCTAAAAGTCTGAAAAACTACCCCGACCCGCAACAACTCATTGAAAAACGGGGAGGAGATAGTTTCAGATTGCATATGCTCGCTTCGCCAAGTGTGAAGGCTGAACCGATGAGATTTAACGAGAAAGGCACGGAGCAGGCTTTCAAAGACTTCACGCTCCCCTTGCAGAATGTGTTCAACTTTTTTGAAACCTATGCAAAAATAGATAATCGGAAATCAGACGGAACGGAAGTCTATTTTATGAGACACGCGGAAGCTGATAAAACAGGAGAAAAACATAATTTTGCAGAGCCTCTTAATGAGAATGGGAAAGCTTCCCTTGAAAGCCAAAATTTTATTGAAAACGTGCTGAGAATTCACCCTGAGGTGATTATTGATAATGAGTTCACACGCGTGCAAGAAACGGCAAAAGGAGTACAAAACGTAATGAAAGCATATGCAAACAAGGAAGTAGAAATTATTTCTCAAACGGGCGACTTTACGCAGATGGACAATCTGGCGTTGTTTCAGGGACTTTTACAGCAGTATAAAGGAAAAAAAATTCTGATTATTTCCAATAAAGGAAAGTTTACCAGATTACGAAGTCAGCTGTATCATACTGATTTGTCTGAAGCAGATAGAAATCTAAAGAATCTCGAAGTCATTGAACTTCCCACCTACCAACTTATGAATGACCTCGATAAACGAATCCTCGCAGAACTGCATAAAATGCTGATAGAAGTGGATACCCACCTTCAAAACTACATTTTGGATGAAGCAACGAAAGCTGCAATGGATTTTATGGATAAATTGACCAATTGGCGATTGAGAAGAAGCCGCCGCCGCTTCCGAGGTAATGGAATGAATGAAGATAAACACGCAGCATACGCAACGCTTTATCGGGTGTTGAAAAGGTATTTGCAAATCCTCGCACCGTTTACGCCGTTTATTACGGAATATTTACGGTTAGAATTGGCAAATTTTACCACAACATATGGTAGGGACGGTTCAGTAAACCGTCCGAATAACGAATGAAACAATGCAGACGAATGAAACAATGCGGACGCGTTAATGACGCGTCCCTACACGGATTCTATCCATCTCTCCTTTCGACCCATTGCGAACGCCCATTACGTCAACCAAACCCTCATTGATGAAATCGCTACCGTTCGTAAAATTATCAAACTTGCCCTCTTCGTCCGTGCAAAAAACAAAATCGCCGTCAAGCAGCCTTTACAGAAATTGGAAATCAAAATTGATTAGTTTTATCTCCTTTCCTCTATCATCAATGGCAAATAAATATAACTTTCAGGAAGCGGAAGCCAAATGGCAGGCTTTCCGAGAAGAGCAACAGACGAACGCGTTTGACCTCACCAACACCGACTCCAATCAGATTTTTTCTATTGATACTCCCCCACCAACTGTCAGTGGAAGACTCCATATCGGACACGTATTTTCTTATACGCAAGCGGAAATCATCGCCAGATATAAAAGAATGAAAGGCTTTAACGTCTTTTATCCTATGGGATACGATGATAACGGTATTCCCACCGAACAACTCGTGGAAAGAGAACTAAAAATCAATATTAAAGAAATGGAGAGAAAAGACTTCGTGGAAGCATGCCTTAAAATTAACCAGAAATATAGAGATATTTACAAGGCTCTTTGGCAGTCACTCGGGTTTTCGATTGATTGGAAGAGGACGTATGCAACGATTTTACCAGAAGTCCAACAGCTCGTGCAGAAAAGATTTGTGGAAATGTACAAGAATGGAGATATTGTAGGAAAGAAATTTCCAGCCTTGCGATGTACAAAAATGCAGACCACTGTAGCTCAAGCCGAAACGGAAGAAAAAGAATTTAACGAATTTTTCAACTATCTGAATTTCACCCTTGAGGATGGAGAAAAACTTGTGATTGCAACAACGAGACCTGAAATGATTCCTGCCTGTGTTGCCGTCTTTGCCCATCCAGATGACGAAAGATTCGCCAAATATATTGGAAGAACCATCACTACCCCACTCGGAGATACCGTACCCTTATTGGGAGACGATAAGGTAAAAATGGATAAAGGAAGCTGAGTAGTAATGTGTTGTACCTACGGAGACGAAACCGATGTTTATCGAGTACAAAAGCACAATTTGCCAGAAAAAGTCATCATCAACAGATACGGAATTATCCAAAATTCCGGTTGTGAGGTGATTGAAGGATTGAAGGTAGATGAAGCGAGGGAAAAAATTATGGAATATTTTGAACAATTGGACAAAAATCTGAACAATACCAACGAACATCCAAGTACCAATAGCGAACATCCAAATACCAACAACGAATGTAGGGACGATGGCTGAACCCCGCAAAACTGCGGGGTTGATACCATCATTGTAAAACGTGACCCCATCACGCAAGCAAAAAAAATCTCCGAAAGAGGAAAGACGCCGATTGAAATTATCCCCGTTTATCAACGGTTCGTAAATTTGCTGGACAAAAAGGAAATCCTCCTCCAACAAAACGACAAAATGACCCGATATCCAGAATTTATGAAAAAAAGGTCTAATGACTGGATTCACAATCTTGCTCGAGACTGGAATATTTCCAGAGCCAGAAAATTCTGAATTCCTATCCCTGTCCGATATGAGAAAGAAACCAATAAGGTGATTTTACCAAGTGAAGACCAGCTTTCTAAAAGCTTTATCGACCCGACTGTTGACCTACCAGAAGGCTACACGAGGGAACAGGTGGAAGCAGAAACGCTCATTTTCGATACTCGGTTTACTTCTGGGCAGACTCCTTTTATTAATCAGATGTTTCTAGAAAAAGGCGGACGAACAGGGGAAAGTCTGATTCCTTTCTCTCTCAGACCGCAAGCCCACGATATTATTAGGACACGATTACTGTATACAACGCTTCAAACCTTTTTAAGAACTGGAGAGATTCCTTTTAAGGACATAATGATTTCTGGACACGTACTTGCAGGCAAGAGCGAAAAAATTTCAAAATCAACAGGAAACGCTAAAGTAGAACCAGAAAATCTGATTAAACAGCGAGGTGCTGACGCCGTTCGTTATCGAACCGCTGGAGGACAGCTTGGAAAAGATATGGTCTTTGATGAAGAAGAATTGAAAAAAGGACAAAAGCTGGTCACAAAACTCCGAAACGCCTTCCAATTCGTAAAAATGCAATTAGAAGGGTTTCAGCATTCGAATGGCGAAGCCGTTACTCTTTACCCTACCGACCAACGAATCCTCGAAAAATTGAACGCCACCATCGAAAAAATGAATAAACACCTCGACAACTACGAATACGGACTGGCAAAAATCGCTTTTGAGGAATTTTTCCGAGCAGACTTTTGTGATAATTACCTTGAACTTATCAAGGTTCGTCTCTACCAACCAGAACGCTTTGAAAACGGAGAAGAGAAGAAAAAAAGCGGACAGCAAATCTTGCATTTCGTTTTTTCAACCATTATCAAACTCATTGCACCTTACCTGCCACATATTACCGAAGAAATCTACCAAGACTACTTTAGAGGAGAGATGCATTCTCTTCATAGAACAGCTTATCCAACCCCCTTTCGTAAAGGGGAAGTCCCGCAGTACTGCGGGACGGGGGATTTACTCAACAAGATGCAAATCACCCTTCAAATCGTTGACCAAGTCAGAAGATACAAATCTGAAAGCCAAATCTCGATGGGAGCCGAAGTAAGCAAACTCATCATCTCTGCCAGTGAAGAACAAAAGAACGCTATTCAGCTTTTTGAAGACGATGTAAAAGGAGTAACGAAGGCTAAGGAGATTGAGTGGAAAGAGGGAGAACTGGATGTGGAGTGTGTACTATAATTCTTCCTTTCATTAAAAAAGAAAAGCCCACGACACAAATGCGGGGCTAATCTGATTTTTCTATTGTGCTCCATCAGCTTTATGCAAGCTGTACAGAGACAAGATTAACACTCGGGGACACCCGAGAATAGATGCTATTTTCCGGACATTTTATCTACCAAGTCGGTAGCAAACTTTAGGGACATAATATCCAGAGCCTGGTTTTGTCCTGAACCACCGCCCATAATAACGGTTGGTAATTGCAATTTCGCAATTGCTTCGGCTACACCAACCTTGGTCTTATATTCCCATTCGGCACGTTCTTGTGGAGTCAAACCGGCAGCAACTTTGGCTCTATTCGCTTCTGCTTCTGCTCGTCCCTCTTGAATCACTTTTTCCGCGACTTCTTTGGCTCGTTTGGCTTCAAATTGTGCAACTTGAAATCCCTGCTCTGCTTTCGTAACTTCGACTGCTTTAATCTTTTCCTGTTCCCATTTTGCAGTCATTGCATTGGCTTTACCTTGTTCTTCTGCCTTGATAGCTTGTTGTTTGGCTTCAGCAGCTTGGGCTTGTGCTGTCAGAAGGTTCATCCTCGCCTTTTGCTGGTCGGCAATCTGAGTTAAGATTTTTTCTTCATAAGTGATTGAAGAGATACTCAAATTGTCAGCCGTAATCCCATACTCCGTAAGTGGGGATTTTTCTTGTCGCTCATAGCCACCTGGTGCGTTAGGATTTTCGATGAGCTGAGCAACACGGACTGTCTTGGTCTTGGCAGGGTCAAGCTCATCTTGCGTGGTAACTTCTTGAATCCTCGTTTTATATACGCCGTTTTCCAACTGGTCATTGATATAGAATATCAGATCAGTTTTCTTCTCAGCATAGGACTCAAACGAACTCATCAAGGTTCCGGACGCATACACAACTTTTACTACCGCAGGACGTACAAGGTCGTACATTAACGATTTCATAGAAGGAAACGCCGTTCTGATTTTGAGCAGTTTATCATCGCCTACAGGCAATACCACTCGCAGAGAACCATTAATTTTCCCATTTCCCGCATCGTTAAAGATGATAGGGATACCCAAATCAGTGTTGTTCCCTCCACCTTCACCATCACTGTCGCTAAACCATAACTGTGAAGTTTTATCGTAGGATACCACATCTCCCCACCATTGTGCGTGAGGACCGGGTTCTGTCCAATAACTCAGACTACCGTTGAGATGCTGGCAAATAGACGTTTTATCTGTATCTACCCACTCCACGAACTTACCAATGGACACAACTCCAACAAATAGGAGCAATCCAACAAAAATCGAAACGATTTGTTTTCTACCTAATGCTAACATAATTTTTAATTTTACTTTTTAATTGTTATTATACATTTCTTTTGTTTTTCGACCTCGGCGATTGCTTTTTGCTTTCGTCTTCTTTTCATCACCGTCCCCAGTCGATAAGGGAGGTTGTTCGACATTTTCCGTTCTCTTACTCTTTTTGAAAAGGTAATAGAAGGGAAGCCACGACACTTCTTCATCTGTATCGGTCAATTTGACCCATCCAATGACCTGAAGTATTACCAAGAGATAGTACATAATAAGGGCGACTATCAACGACCCTACAATAATTTTTATGAACATACTTTTTATATTTATTAAATTCTACATTGACTTTTATTTTGCAATGAGATTTATTTATTCTCTCATCTCGTAAATGAGTATACGGATATATATATATCAAAAATCAAGGGAAAGTTAAAGATTTTTATAGATATGGAGAATTGGTGTTTCTCAATTTTTCGGGTATTTTATGAAAATGAGGATGTAAAAATTTTACATAAACTAAAAAAACAGCCCTAAACTTGTGGGGCTGTTTCCTTTTATCAATTTGCATTTTTCTCTACCATTTTCTTTCAAAAAGGTAATGATTATACCTGACTAATGGAAATCATTAC
>JAITQZ010000100.1 GCA_031288635.1 Candidatus Peribacteria bacterium
GTAATGATTTCCATTAGTCAGGTATAATCATTACCTTTTTGAAAGAAAATGGTAGAGAAAAATGCAAATTGATAAAAGGAAACAGCCCCACAAGTTTAGGGCTGTTTTTTTAGTTTACAGAGATTAGTATTCTACGCTTATTCCAGGACTCATTGTCGTACTGATAACGAGCTTTTTTACGAGCTTTCCTTTTACTCCGGTCGGTTTATTGTCTTCAATAGCTTTCATCAGTGTATCAATATTTTCTATGAGTTTTTTTTCATCGAAAGAGATTTTTCCGACTCCAGCGTGGATGTTTCCTGTTTTATCGAGTCTGAATTCTATTTTTCCTTTTTTTACTTCTTCAATCGCTTGCGTGATGTCTACGGCAACCGTTCCTGCTTTTGGGCTGGGCATCAGTCCTTTTGGTCCGAGCTGTTTTGCTACGGGTGCGAGGTCTCTGATGTGGTCAGGAGTCGTGATAAGCACGTCAAAATCCATTTTCCCGGCTTTGATAGCATCCAATACACTTTCAAAACCTGCGATGTCTGCACCTGCTTTTTTTGCGTCTGCGACTTTGTCTTCGCTAACAAATACGGCAACTTTTTTGGTCTTTCCTGTTCCGTGAGGGAGGATGGTCGTTGCTCTGAGCATTTGGTCGTTGTACTTTGGATTTGCGTTGGTTTTGATGGCTACGTTGACGGTAGCGTCGAATTTCGCGTAATTTGCTTTTTTCAGTAAGTTGACTGCCTCCGTGAGAGGGTAGAGTTTCAAGGCTTCAAAGGTTTTTTTCGCCTCGTTGTACTTTTTTCCGTGTTCTTTCATTGTGGTAAAGGGGTAAGAGATAAAAGTGGTCATAACGTTCCCTATGGAACTGCCACACGTGTATGTTTGTACTACACTACTGAGTTGGTGTGTTCTTTTTCTGGTGGTTGTTTTTCAGCTTTTGGTCTATGAAAAATTTCATACAGTTGTTCTAAGATGTTATGTATTTGTTCTTTTCTCCGCATTCTCCATTTGTTTTTCCCTTTTCTCGGAGTCTAACGCTATTTTATCTATTTGTTTATCCATTTTTTCCGTATTCCAGATTAGATATTTGCGTCAGAATTCGTCACGTGGTTCCATCTCTCCTGTTCTCCTTTCTTTTCGTGAAAGTTGTCTAATCATTTGTTGTTTGTTAAGAGATAAGTGTAATTTAGTGGAATTTCTGGTAGACTCTCTTCCGTCGAATTCGGACGCGTTAATGACGCGTCCCTACATTCTTTGTTGGAGGGAACTATTTCTTATATTAATATAGTTTTCAAGGACTAACATTGGGTTGGTTATGAAGAAGATAAAGGTTGCTTATTAAAGTCGTGTTTGGTGATATCCATAAAGATTCTGTCGTGCCATTCTCCTTGGTGGAATAATGATTGTCTTCTGCGTCCGATTTCCTTAAAGCCACATTTCTCATAACATTTCTTTGCTTTGCTATTGAAATCAAAGACTTCTAGCATAATATTGTGGAGATTTAGGGTGCTAAATCCATAGTCCAAGATACATTGTATCGCATCAGTTCCGTAGCCTTTACTGTGCTCATCGACTTCTCAAATCAGGATACCTAGCATAGCACAGCGGTGAACTCGTTGGATTTCACGCAAATCAATGTTTCCTAAAATCTGATGGTCTTGTTTTCTAATAATAGAGAAGATATATATATCACTTTTATTTGTCATTTCTTCCACCCGTTTTCTTTCTGAGGGTAGGGTAGTCATAAACGAGGTCGCTCCTGTGCCATCAGTAATTCTTGTGTCATTCATCCATTTAGTAAAAAGCTCATAATCTTCAGGATTAACAGGTGAGAGATATACTTTTTCTCCTACGATTTTAGGGAAGTATTTCATTGGTTCAGATGATTTCAGAAGATTAAAAAAGATTTCGGAAGATTATTATTTTTGTTTTATTATTGTTCTGTTTTTTACTGATAATAGTTAGTTGTTTGGTTTACTATCGTCTGAAATCTTCAGACTAATCTTCAGTAATCTTATTCTATAGTTCTACTTCTACTCCCATATTTTTTGCAGTTCCGGCGATGATTTTGATTCCGGCTTCGACATCGTGGGCGTTTAAGTCGTTCTTTTTCAGTTCATAAATTTCTTCTAAATCTTTTCTGGATAATTTTCAGATTTTTTTCTTGTTTGGTTCTCCTGAACCGGTAGTTTGTTTCAGCTTCCATTTGATGAGACCGGATGTTATAGGTTCTCCGACTTCGAGTTGGAAAGTTCTATCTACGTAAATAGTCAGTTTCGCTTTTACTTTTACGTCTACTCCTGCGAATTTCTGCATGAGGTCCATCGTTTTTTCGTTGAATTCTTTGATGAACTGTCCAATATTTACTCCGTTGGCTCCTAGCATAGGTCCTAGCGGAGGTGCTGGTTGTGCTTTCCCAGCAGGGATTTCGAGGTGTAAAATGTTTTGTACTTTTGCCATTTGCTGTTTAGTGAATAAATAAAGATTTGAGATAGGGTTTGGAGGTATGATAGGTATCGGCAGGGATTTGGAGCAACCGAGTTTCTCCTTCCAATTCGATAACCATCAAGACGACCTTATCCTTGAATGCTGCCATATTGATAAAGCTGACTTTATCCCCGAAAAGCTGGTTCGCGAGGATTTCGCTTTCGGTAGGCATTGTGTACACGTTTCCCCCTAATTGTTGCACAGTCCTAACAAAATCAAGTCCTTTTTCCCCATAGGACGCAAAGTAATTGCCTTTAGAGTCTTGGAGCATATAGTCGGGCTGGGAGCCCAGCACATCTATAATGTCGAGTACTCCAAAGAATTGCGTGGTCCCTGAGAGGAGGGGGATTGGTTGAGTAGAAGCAAGGTCTGTGGCACTTGGGGAAGTGTTGGTATTTGAGAGTGTTTCTCAACTAAGTTGGGGCGAGGAAGTCTGCGTTGTTCACGTTGCAATTGCTGTTCACGTTGTGGCGGTACTCGTTCCGGTAGCGGTTCACGAAATGTCGATAATTGCGGTTCCAGTGTGCTGATTTCCTGTCTTGGATAGTGCTCAATCTTCATTATATGGTCTTTCCTTCCCTGCAGTAAAAATCTCTGCCTTTCTTATATATGCCAGTGCATAGATTATTGTCAAGGAGAGAAAGAGAATGACCAATGACCGAGTGACAATTTTTTTTTCTTCTCGCATAGGGTAAGATTACAGAAGATTAAATCAGAAGATTACCGTTCGGAAGATTACGGATGATTAGAGGAGTTCGATTTTGTCGATGTCGATGATTACGGGGGTGAGTCTACCTAGCATTTCGATTTGTACGACTACTTGTCCTTTGTCTCCGTCTATTTCTTTGATGGTTCCTTGCATTCCTTTGAAGTCTCCTGTTTTGAGGAGTACTACGTCTCCGAGATTGTAAGGTACTTTCAGTTCTGACCTTTCTTGGGATTGGGTAATCTGTTTCATCATTTCTGTGAATTCTGAGTCTGTTAGCGGTACCGGTCTGGTTTCCGCCCCTACGATGAGTCTGACTCCTGGCGTATTTCTGACTACGTACCAGATTCTGTCGTTCATCCTCGATTTGAAGAAGAGGTACCCTGGGTAGAGTTTTTTTTGTTTTACAACTTTTTCTCCTTTTTTGATTGAGGTTTCGTTGACTTTGGGGTTCATAAATTCGACAACGTCGTCTTTGAGTCCTTGTTTGTTGATTCTCTCTTTGAGGTTTTCCATTACGAGTTCTTCTTGTCCAGAGGTGACACTAAGGACATATCGTTTGAAACTTCTATCTTCAATCTGCTTTTTTATTTCCACTGAGGTAGTTTCCGTCATTAGGAAGAGGTAAAAAGATAAAAAATGCTGGTTGTATTTAGGGTTTAGAGTTGTCCAGTCATCGCTTGGTAGAACAGTTGGTACCCTTCTCCAAAAATCGCATCTGCGAGGACAAAGTAGAGTCCTGCCACGATAACGATAGCAAAGATTGCGATGGTTAAGTTGAGATACAGCTTTTTATCAGGATGTTTGAGGTGTTTTACTGTTTCCAAGCTGTCGTAAATAAAGTCTAACATTTTTCTAGGGGAAAAATTAAAAAAAATTTCTTTCTTTTTATATAGTGATTTCTCGGAGGAATGCAAGAGCATCATCGAGAAAATGTAAAAAGCCCCGCTATAGCGGGGCTCATCTCTGCTGGGTTCGCATTCTAAACTTATGCAGCTTGATTATACTCTCTTATTTCTACGACAGGAGTTGCGTTGCTCTCACCGTCTGCGACTACGTTTATTTCCATATGGCGTTGTTTCAAAGGATGTTTGTATTCAGCTAAGGAAGGATGTTTGTATTCAGCTAAGGCGTGAAAGTTGTCGATTAAGTCATCTTTTCTTTCTGTTCTATTCTGGCTCATTTTCGTAGTACGAGCGTTGTTGTTTTCCAGCAAGCTATCTTGAGTCTTCTCGATAATAAAGGTTCCATTGTCGTTAATTCTTCTGGTTTCTTTTGCTTCTTCGTGAGCACGTCTTTGTTGTCTTAGTTTCAGCTTTGTTGTATAGTGATTGTTAGTATTTGGAAGTTCATGAGGAGAGATAAGAGCAGTAGTAGCAGTTTCCTGTTGAATTAAGTTAGTTGTGTTCATTGATGTGGTTGGTAAAAAGGTAAAAGGTGGAATAATGAATTATGATATTTTCATCAAGTCTTGAAAAGTTTCTCGTCGAGATTTGGCTCCAGCTGACTCCTCAGCTTTTTTCTCCGGTTGGTTAGTACCAGCAGGGGAGGATTCCAAACTACGAATTAAGAGGTTTGCTAGTTCTCCTCTAGTAATGCTTCATTCTCCTCTAGGGACAGCTTCAAGCTTTCCTTGAGTAGTAGCCAATATGATTGGTACAACTTCGTGCCGAGAAAGCATTCTATTAGGTTGGAAACTAACGCCTCACGATGTTTGAGTAAGTAGTGTAGCACACATCTCAAACTCAAGACAATATTCAAGATAAGGAGCATACGCGGTAGTTGTTGAGACATTCAGTAAAGGTTTTAAGTAATAAAAGCTGTCGATAAACGACTGAGTTGCTCACTGTTTGAGCAGGAGAGTTCTCGCTATGATGACGACGAAATCTTTATTTTCGATCGGGGCGTCAGGATAGAATTTTCCATTTACTCCAGATACAAGTCAGAGTTTGGAAAGTTTTTGGATTTGGTCCAAATACGGAGAACGGCTAATATCACTAAAAACTGGTAAAGAACGTTCATTCAGCTTTATATCAAAGCTGGCTACTACCAACTGAGCTAATTCTTCTTTGCATAAGAAGGTCTCGCTACTGTAGGACAGTGCGGGGGGATTCTTTACTAAGGAAGGTGTTTTTTTCTCCATTAGTCAGAGAATCTCCTTGGCTTCAGCTGGACGGATAGACTCCTGTGAGCGATCACTGCCATCAGCATTTTTTAATGCTAATTTCTGCAGAAATCATAATTCATATGCACTATTCATCTTTCTAGCCACCTCATCGGGCACTTTGAACGAAAAATACATTTTTTCGGTCAACCCTTCTAGGTCTGTACTGATAATTCACTGTTTTAGACGATAAGCATCCATCACTACCCTAATGAAGTCGCTTATGCGTACGTGGTAGCTAGGATGAAAACTGTTGGCTTTCTGCCAGAGTCCATTAGAGTATCCTACCAAAATTGCATCTTTGTATACGGAGAGAGAAATGTCGTCATACACTTCCTGTAGAGGTTGTGGAGTGGCTAAACCGATACTTGCTACTGCGGTAGGAGAGGTCGGTGTAGGTTCAGGAGACGACGGGTTTTTCCCCGTGTTTGAAGAAGTTGTGGTAGGTGCACCCCAGACTCCGTTTCGGAGCGAAGTTGCCGTGGTGGCGACTTGCTTTTCGAGGGAAGCAAACAGATTTTCTTTTGGCGTTGGGGAGATTTCTGGAGATTCACCCAATGGTGAGGTGGGCGTGGTGGCGGTTGCATTCGTTGCGAAAACTCCTGAAACCGTGTACACGACTCCGACCAAAATCATCAGAAATGCCACAACACTCAAAAATCCTAACGATTTTTTTTGCTGTTTGTTGTGCATCGTAATAAAGATTAGGGAATAAATCTGGATGTGTGTAGAACCAGATGTTTGCCTTTTGAGGAAATAGCGTATCTGCCGGCTGATAGTTCTTTCTCCAAAGGTTCCCTGTGTACAGTTGTCCCTTTCCTTGACAGTTGTACAAATATATTATAGATACTTTTTTCTATTTGTCAATCTTTTTGGAGATTTTTTTGGATTTGATGGAGGATGTGAGGTGGCGACTGGGAAATAAAAATCTTAAATTCGTAAGTGTTCACTGTATATTTAAATAAGTCAATAGTTAGCAGAAAGGCTAGCATAATTTTGAAAAAAATTATGCTTACTTGTATTTCGAAGGGAATGAGCAATAGAAAGAAGTATAGCA
>JAITQZ010000102.1 GCA_031288635.1 Candidatus Peribacteria bacterium
GTAATGATTTCCATTAGTCAGGTATAATCATTACCTTTTTGAAAGAAAATGGTAGAGAAAAATGCAAATTGATAAAAGGAAACAGCCCCACAAGTTTAGGGCTGTTTTTTTAGTTTAAAGGCGTCGTCCCACATTTTTTTCTGGAATTTTTTTAAAATCTTTTTATGAAGAACTTCTTACACTTTCTGGAACAGTTGAGGCAAGACATCCCTTCGGGGAAATAGGGATCAACACGAATCAATAGTTATCACGTTGCGAGAGTTCCCCTCCGTAGCAGGACTACCCGACTTTGGGGAGATCCAGAAACGAGAAGTTGGGAATTTTTAGGTATGAAAAGCTAGAACAGTTGAGATTTTTTTATGAAAAACTTTTTACACTTTCTGGGACAACGGAATTTTCCACAAAGCTATATTCTTCATCAATCTGTATTCGGCAGTTGGTAAGCCCTAAATCGGGCTTTGTCCGTTCTGGCTGACCATCAAGAAGTTCGGTAAGTTCCGTAGGTCGAAACTTAACATATTTAGTTCGGTCGGGGTGCTTAGGAGTAGCACAAGTTAGGTTGATTTGGGCAACGTTGTCTTTTTCATCTCTAGGAGCATACACTTTTACAATTTGATAGAATCTACTTTTTTTCATTGTTAGAAATAATAAGGGATAAAAATATTGCCCTTACGGGCGAGAAGACGAGCTCAGCTTTTTAAAGCCCCGCTCGTCTTCCGGTTTTTTGTTGATATTTTGTATTTGTTTATGTTGATTTTTGTTTGGTACTTTTTATTTTTTACCCTCCTAATAGAAAGGAAAGAGAGGAGAAACTAGATCTCCCCTCTAAATCCCTAGTTGATGAACTTTTTGAACCAGCTAGGAATTTTCCCGATCACATAGATTGCTCCGAAGACTCCAAGTCCTAGGAACAAAAGTTGTGGTCAGATGTTCACAACAGAGGCTGCTATACCGCTAGCTACGTCAGAAGCAGTTGCAAGAGCTGTTGATGAAAGCTCTAATCCAGTAGTAGGCATTTTGCAAATACATACAAAAATAAAAGAGTGATTTTTTACTCTTTTTTACAGAAAAATAGGATTTAAAAAGATAACTTCCTACCTAGACTTTTAGAAATTTTATTATTCTATATATATCTAAAGTCAAGTCAACTTTCTACTTTCTATGAGAACCGCTTGCAAAACCTAAAAAAACTCTTATAAAAAAGCTGATTTATTTTCTCTCTCCTCTCCCTATGTCTACACCAGAAAAAAAACCAAGTTTTCTCTATAGAGTCGGTATTGCTAGACTCATCGTGTTCAGTATCATTTTCATCGTGGTAATCATTGGTACGTATTGTATCAAACCCGACCAAGTCCAAGCCCCCAGCCAACCCGAAGAACTCCCCTTTGGAAACGGACACCTAAAACTGGGAATTATCCCCGTCTTTACCGAGGGAGACACGACTGAGCCCGATTGGCAAAAGGGGGCAGTATTGGATGCTTATACGGACAGAGTTGCTTTTTTCGCAGCAACTCGTGCAGTCCTTCTACGACCAAGTGTGGATATAGTTTTGCCCCATCTGAATGCAAAGGGCTGCATATCGCCGATAACATCCACAACAGACCCGAACCCAAGTAAAGAACTTATCCAAGCAAAAGCTCAATTGATAGACATCGAAAAAGTGAATGCATTGATTACCATTCCGTGTCCTACTACTGCCGAACATCTTGAACAAGGAAAAGAAGAAATCTGGCAAACCCTTCATCGCTTGTTTCGCTTACGAAACGCTGGAGGTTTTTCTGGGGAAGTAAAAGGAACCTATACGTTCTCCGGGGAAGAAACCCTATTGGAACAGAGATTAATAGAACTAGGAGGAAACAAAGAAAGACAGATAAGCACCATCTCCACTACAGAAATAAATAATTGTTCTTCTCTCATCGTTAGTGGAGTGAGTACAGAAAATACTCAACTTTGTGCTTCATCTCTTCAGCCGTGCTCCCCAGAGCAGATGGCCTATGAAGAATGTTTTTACAATAGATGACCTGATAGAAAGAGAGAAATCCGAAACCCAGAAGGACAACCAATGCAACCTTCTAGCGGAGAAATCACCGAATGGACAAAAGAAAATATTGAAAAACAGATAGACCAACGAAATTACTGTGAAGTAGATGAAGACTGTGAAGCTTTTTACGCAGAATGTCCCTTTGGCTGCTCTCAAGCCGTAAATAAACAATTCGTGCAGCCAGCCCAACAGCTTATCAATACCCGAAGAGCAAATGAACAAGCAAAAGGCAATCCACAATGCGTTTACAGTTGTGTACAATTGCTTGGAGTCCAATGTAAAGAGCAGAAGTGTATCACAAGAACGCCGCTGCCAAAAAGCCATCCTGCAGCAGTGGATGAAGCTGATTTAGAATGGTTTAGAGAGCGTCCCGACGACACTATGGCAGAATTACAAAACAGAAAAGAGACGGTAGAACAGCGAATAAACGGAGAATACCCCGATTGTCAGCTCACTACAAATGGAAAATTTGTCGTGTGCACGTAATCCTCTAAAAAATCTCTTGCAATTGCATTGCAAATCACTATACACTCACCATACAACATCTCAAAAGCTGACTTCTACAACACGTTCAAATCACGAATGTGCTAGAAGTGCAGTGGGGTTTCGTGTGATACTCTCTTGGCTTGCATTGGTAGGCGATTGGAGTACGGAAATCAGACTTTTTTTTACACTCAATAGTATACCCAATGAAAAAAATCAAGAAAGGTGATCCTATCATCGTAGTCGCAGGAAAACACAAGGGAAGCATCTCTAGCATCTCAAGCGTGGATGGCGATTTCGTCTATGTAAAAGATGTAAACGTGGTAAAAAAAGCTAAAAAAGGTGAAGGATTTGTGAAAAAAACGCTTCCTCTCCATATTTCCAATGTTGCATATTATCTCACTGAGGAAAAAAAGCCTACAAAAATTGGCATAGAAGTAAACGCAAAAGGGAAAAAAGTTAGAATTGCAAAAAAAACGGGGAAAGCTATTGAGTAGTTTATCTTATTTATCATTTATTATGCAAATGAAAAAAACGGAACTTTACGAAAAACTCAAAGACAAGCTTCACTTAACAAATATCAATGAAGCACCAAAAGTGGACAAGGTCATCGTTTCTATGGGGATTGGTTCTCTGGTCACGAGAAAAGGCCACAAAGACTTTGAGGAATTTGAAAAAAATCTCAAAACCATTACTGGTCAGAAACCTCATCTCTGCAAGTCCAAAAAATCCATTTCAAACTTCAAACTGCGTGAAGGATTGCCTGTGATGCTGAAATCCACCCTCCGCAAACAGAGAGCATTGGATTTCTTAGATAGAATTACTAAACTCGTCTTACCTCGTATGAGAGACTTTACAGGGATTTCTAAAAGAAGTTTTGACCCGCAGGGAAATTTGAACTTTGGTATCCAAAATTACGCAATCTTTCCAGAATTTGGAGCTGATGAAGTGAGTTTACCTATGGGAATACAAATCACAGTGGTCAGCACCGCAGGAACTCCTGAGAAAGCTCAGCATTTCTTGGAAGAATTAGGGTTTATCTTCAAATAATTAAAAAAGTCAGATTTATTTATCTTCGTTTATACATACTTATGGCTAGAGCAGCATTAAAATCAAAGCAAGGGAAAATGTATGAAAAGAGATTTACCGAAAAAGTAGCTCTCAAACAACCCACGAAATTCTACAATAGATGTAGACTATGTGGAAGGTCCAAAGCGTATGTTCGCGATTTCGGTATTTGCCGTGTATGTCTGCGTAGATATGCCAGAGAAGGTCTCATTATGGGACTGAGAAAAGCAAGTTGGTAAGATAAACGTCTCTTCCTCTTTTCTCTATTAAACTTTTAATTCTAAACTAACGAAAGAATGAGTTATGTAAATGCACCAATCCACGATTTACTTATCAGGATTAAAAATGCATATATGGCGAGAAAAACTACCGTAGAAGGAGTAGTTTTCTCAAAATTCAAGGTGAAAGTCCTCGATTTGCTCAAAGAGTATCACTTTATCAAAGACTATAAAGTAGTCCCAGACGGAGCAAAAACGACCATCATTATTGGTTTGAACGTCGTGAAAGACCCAATTAACGATATTCCTGAGGTAAAATTTTTCTCTAAACCTTCTCGTCCTCGATACGTTGGATACAAGGAACTGAAAAATGTTGCAGGAGGAAAAGGAATTGGGATTATTTCCACCAATCAAGGATTACTTCCTGTCCACGTGGCAAAAGCCAAGAAACTGGGAGGGGAACTCATCGCTGAAATCTACTAAATCTCTGTTGAAATCTCGACGGGATGGAGCAGAAAATCTAAGCTTTTATCTTCAGAATTATCTATCACAATGTCTAAAATTGGAAGAAAACTGATTACTATTCCTACGGGAGTAGAAGTGCAAATCAACGGTTCAACCGTGGCTGTAAAAGGAACTAAAGGAAATCTGTCTCGAACGATGCCTGCCGGTGTGCAAGCGAAAGTGGACGGTACAGAAATCACGGTTTCTGTAGAAAATGAAGGACTGAAAAACCTTCGAGGACTCAGTAGAACGCTCATACACAATATGATTGTCGGAGTAGTGGAAGGCTACGAAAAAAAATTGCTCATTATCGGAGTAGGATATTCCGCTCAAGCAAACGGGAAAAACGTGGTATTTTCTCTTGGATATGCTCATAAAGTGAATTTTCCGGTTCCAGAAGGAATTGAAGTAAAAAGCGAACAAGATGTGAAAGGAAATACCGTGTTGACCATTACCGGAATTAATAAAGAACTCGTAGGAGAAGTTGCTGCAAAAATGAGACAACTCAAAAAACCTGAACCTTACAAAGGAAAAGGCATTAGATATTTCGATGAATTTGTGAAAATCAAACCAGGTAAATCTGCCAAAAAATAGTGCATAAGATTATGGAAGAGTATTTAGTTTATATATTACTGAAAAATGACCTACCTCAAAAATAAGCTTATTGAAAAGCAAAGAAGGTATCTTAGGAGAAAACAGAGAGTAAATACGCAAATAAAACTCGCTACTCCTGACTACCGTGCGATTATCACTAAATCCAATCTCTACGTGAAAGTAGCGGTGGTTTCAGCAGCAGGGGAGACCTTGGCTTCGATTACCGATAAAGGGATACAAGGAGCTACGAAAACGGAAAGAGCTGAAAACGCAGGGCTGGCTTTTGCAGAAGTGCTAAAAGGAAAAAAAATCGAAAAGCTGACCTTCGACAGAAACGGATACCTCTATCACGGGAGAGTAAAAGCCTTCGCAGAAGGAATGAGAAAAGGAGGAATTCAACTATAGGAAACAGGGCTCGCCCTATTCCAACAGATTTATTTATTAAATTTATTGTGGTATGACACCAGAAAACATTACACCAGCGGAAGAGACTCTTGAAACAACAGCTACAGCACCTGTAGAAACTCCATCTGAAACTGAAGGAACTCCTAATACTTCATCAGAAAAAGGGTTTTCCAAAGACAGAAGAGGGGGACGTAATAACGAAAGACGCGGGGAAAGACGCGACCGTGGAGATAGGAGAGAAAAACCCAAAAAAGAGTTTGATGAACTTTTATTGGAAGTCCGCAGAGTTACCAGAGTGACAACAGGAGGAAGGAGAATGTCATTCCGTGCGACCATTCTAGTAGGAAATAAAAAAGGAAAAATCGGACTCGGAATTTCCAAAGGAAACGATGTAGCAGGAGCAGTTAGCAAAGCTACCAACGAAGCATACAAAGCTCTCTTTGAAGTGCCTATTACCAAAGGTGATACCGTACCTTATCCTCTGGAATTAAAATATAAATCTGCGAGAGTTCGCTTATTGCCTGCATCTCAAGGTACAGGGTTAAAAGCGGGGTCTTCTATCAGGTCAGTGCTTGAACTTGCTGGATATTCCAATATTCTTTCCAAGATGATTGGTTCAAACAATAAACTGAATAATGCATTGGCTACCATTCAAGCGTTGGTTTCCTACAAACACGCTGACTACTTCGCAGGACTTCGTGAAGTAAAAGAAGACGAAACCTCTGTGGCAGCAAAAGCAGAGGAAAAAAAATCTGAAGCAAAACCCGAAAACCCAGCAAAGAAAGCCGTTGAACCAGCAGCAGATGAACCGACAGCAGCAACTGCAGAACAAAGTGAACCAACAGCAGAAAAAAAACCTGCTGCAAAGAAACCAGTAGCTAAAAAAGCTCCTGCTAAAAAGGAAAAATAATTATTATCTACAGCAAAATAGGAAGGGACGGTTCATTGAACCCTCCCATTTTCGTAGTAGTAATTTTTTTCATTTGTTCTTGATTTTTTAATTTAATTTTATACTATGAAGGTGCTAAGTTTCATATATTCGGTGAATTTTGTATTTTTGAATACGAAAGGCGATTTGCGATTGATAGGCAAATTGTCCTTTCCAAAGACATATTTACCGAACGAAACTTAGCAACTTCATCAATCGTAAGTTGCCTTTTTTATTTCTTTTCTTTATCATAATGAAACAAAAACTCCTTTCTCTCAAAAATCTGCTTTTCAAACCAGCAGTAAGTGCAATTGTTTTTATTTCTTTTATCCTAATCGGAGGATTGATTATAGTTGCTCGACAAAGTAATCCTACTGCATTAGACAATCTCAAAGCAGGAGCTAATAATAATATGCTAACTGCCACAAATTGGGATGCATTAATAGACTATGTAAAAGGGCTGGAAGGAGATATTTATACCAAGATTATAGACATACAGACTCAAGCAACTAATCTCTGGAATAAAGATGGGAACAATATTTATTATAATAGCGGGAGTGTTTCTATAGGAAACAATGTTTCAATTGGTGGCAGCATAAAAATAGGGAATACTACCGACAGTTGTTCTAGTAGTAATGCAGGAAGTATGAAATATGCCAATGGATGTATGTCTTATTGTAATAGTACTGAGCGGAAAGAAATTTCTTGCCCTGTAGTATGTACAATATCGCCGACTTTTACTTATGTTGGTCAAAATTTTGTTATAACAGATTGTACAGCTACCTATACTATAGCAGATAGAAATGTATGAGCTACCGTATCAGGAACAGGAACTAACTCTTATGGAAATTATTATACTTATAGCCAAGCTCTCTCTGTTTGTCCTAATGGATACCATCTTCCGAGTCCAGAGGAATGGGAATGAGTAATAGTGATTGGAATTAATGCAGGTTGGTGGATATGAGAGGGAAATGATTCAGCTTTAGAATTTACAAAACAATTAAAATTACCATTGCCAGGATTTATCTATGGTTATTCTTATGCTAGTAGCAATGGGACCAATCCTAACGGAACAGAAAGATATGGTTATTACCGTACTTCTCAAATGAAGGGTAATACAGATAAAAATTATACATTAGGTTTATTCTGAGGTAGTTCTCTGTGAATTCATTTTGGATCTGAATGAGATAATTGGGCTCATAATGAAGGGACACCAGCAGGTAATTGAAATACTGAGCATAGATTTCCAGTTCGTTGCTTCAAAAATTAAATTCATAAAGCACCTCCTTTAGACCAGCAGCAGATGAACCAGCAGCAGCAACCGCAGAACAAAGTGATAAAAGCAAAAAAATCTGCTGCAAAGAAACCAGTAGCTAAAAAAGCTCCTGTTAAAAAGAAAAAATAGTTATTATCAACAAAAATATAGAGGACGGTTCATTGAACCGTCCCATTTTTTATGGTATCAATTCTGCTGAATTCAGAGTTCGCGGATACCGCAGTACTGTGGTATCCCTACCGTGAATTGTACATTTCCCATATACCAACCACATATCATTACGATGTATATAACGAAATGTAGGGACGTGCCAATAGCACGTCCGATCACATCAAACTTCACATCAAACTTCACATCAAACATTTTCACAACTACAATTTTACTCAGATTTTTCTTCTGCTCTATATAATCCATCCGAGAGGAACAACACATAACTCAGCAGAAAATATCCACCAATGACCACCAAAACATACACTCGCGACCATCCCGCCTCTACTGCGAGATTATACCCCAGATGAAGCACTACCCCCGCCAACATACACCCCATCACACGCAATACTTTTTTCCACGGCGTTAATGCTTGCATTTTCGCATTCTGATAGAGCTTGTATAGCAAAAGTGCAATCAATCCCGTGGCAATCAAATGCAACAGCGAAGAGAACAGTCCACGACCGAAAATCAATGCAAAAATCCCATTCATTTCCCCGCCAAAGGCCTGCTGTCCGACATAAAAGATATTTTCTACGATACTAAATCCGAGTGCAACCAGAATGGAGAGAAACAACACATCAGAGGAATAAAAATCAGTTTTTTTCAGGGCGTTTTCTGTTGCTCAGATTTTCAGAAACTCCTCTGCATAAGCACTCATAATCACTATCATTACGACCGAAAGTCCCACTTGAAATCCCAGAAAGCCGACCACTGCAAAAAGTACAAGCCACACGAGAAAGAGAAACCAAATCTGAGGGGACTTCCGTTGATTATGAAACAAGATAAGAAAAAGAAAAAGCAGTCCACAATACAGAAGAAAATACCCAAATCGTGGCAAAGGCAGCGGCGTAAGCGAAGCAGCGGATTCCAAGGTTCCCATAAAATAAAATAGTATACGAGAAGCTACATACAGCGAAATCACCAGAAATCCCGCTGTAGTAAAAATCTTTCGAGAGAATTTTCTTTTTTCTTTGAAAAAAACGTGCTGGACCAGCCAGATTCGGAAATATCACAAGAGAAGAGTAGCAAGAATCGCTCCAAAAAGTTGCATACGGGTAGTGTAGGGATTTAGGGAAGGATTGCCAGTGAAAAATTAGCCAGAATTTTTCCTATAATCTAATGTAGCTCTGTTAATCTATCCTCTATTTCTTCCAGAAGATAATACCAAACGCTTCCATTTTCTTCACTTCGTTGTAATAAAATATTTGTAAGTTTCCTAGCAGACTCATAATCTTCACGAGCTTCATCAGTTTGTCTTAGTATCTCATAACTATTTCCACGAGTTATATAATAAACTGGATTATATGAATCTAATTCAATTGCTGTCGTAGTATCTTCGATAGCTTTTTCTTGATTTCCAAGCTTTTGATAAGAATTTCAACGGTTGTTATATATTACTGCCACTATATCAGAATCTATAGATTCATCGTTTTTTATAAGTTGAAGAGCTACAGTATAATTTTTAATAGCTTCCTCCTCTGCAGAAAGTGCAGAGTAAAGGTCTCAACGACTCACGTACGGTTGATAGTCTTTTGGGGAAAGTTCGATAGTATGTGTTAAAAGTGCTAAAGCGTCCTCATATTCTTCTAGTGAATAACTTATATTAGATAAAAATGCATATGCATCAGTATTAGTTGGCGACCGTGTAAGGGCTTTCTCTGTCCATTGCAATCCTTTACTAATCCTTCCATCTTTTAGAGCATTTACACCATTGGAGAGAAGCAAATTTGAAATAAATTGACTCGTATGATAGAGCATAGTAATAATCCTTCCTCTTGTAGCAGGAGCTTCTCTATCAGCAAATTGACTTATGTCTAATCAGAGTTCTTTTGCTCTTTTATAATAATTATCAGCCCAATGAAACAGTCCACTTTCTAGCTGTCTTTGTCCATCATCTAATATTCTAATTACTACTGCAATTGCTTGAGCATTGGTAAGCTCTCCTGAAGGATAAAATTTTCCATTACTTCACTGGAAAATTCATAATTTACAAGATTCTACAATACTTTCTACCAAATCTGTATGAGCTTGTGCTAAATCGAGGAATTGACATTGATTGACGTGAGATACCTCTTCTGGCTTATCATCAAATGCGGCATCAAATAAATTAGAAAATTGTACAAAGAATTTTGTGGCTTCGTCTCTCCTGATAAAGCGATACTCTCAAAAACTAGTAGGGGTATTAAATACTGTTAAATCATTTTCATATGCCCAATTTACAGCGTCATCTATGGTTCCAGCTAGAGTAATAGCTCCAAACAAAAAACAGTTGGTTCCAAAAAGGAAAAGAAATTTTTTCATCAACAAAGAAGTAAAAAATAAAAACACCCAAGTCCATAGGAGTACATATGAATTACATCAACCTTTGGAATTTTGTAAGATATATGTTGCAGACAGCATACTAAATAAATGTGAAAAATCAAGGGAAAATTAACTCTATGTTAATTAACATTTAAAATGCACACTCAAATGATTATAGATTAGATACTTTAACTTCTAATCAAATCAACAATGAGTGTGCAAAAGAATACTAAACATTTCACCCATATAACGCAAGAG
>JAITQZ010000087.1 GCA_031288635.1 Candidatus Peribacteria bacterium
TTCAGACGTGTGCTCTTCCGATCTTTTTTTGGAGGATAAGTTTTTTATTTTTTATGAGAAGTATGATGGAACTTCAAGATGGAAAACAGTATGAGACCAGAAATGGGCTTACCGCCAAAATTAGTCGTATTATTACGGTAAAAGAATGTCCTAGTGTGATGTATGAGATTGCGAAAGTTCTCAATATGCAACCAGATAAGTATGCAGATACGTATGAATGGTTGGATAAGATAGGACAAGAAAAAGTTGCTGTGGGGCGTGTAGATGATGTTGCTCTTATGATTGTTGACCCTGTTTGGGACCAAAAAACAGGAAAATTTTTTGAATATAATTCTGGTGGGATGTTGAGAGAAGTTTTTGAGGGCAGATGAGTTGAATGAGTGAAAGAGTACTTAGCGAGAGTAGATATTGTGAAAGAGAAGTCTTAACTGGCTTTATTCTCCTTGCATACTTGCTTCCAAGAGTTTTGTTTGGTTTTCTACAACCATTTTGTCCATAATTTCTTCAATATTTCCTGTCATAATGCTTGGCAGATTTGACCGCGATTGATGAATACGGTGGTCTGTCACTCTGTCTTGTGGAAAATTGTAGGTTCTAATTTTTTCTGACCTGTCTCCGGTTCCAATCTGGTTTCCTCTTAAGGCTTTTTCTTCTTCCATTTTTTTATCGAGTTCTCTTTGGTAGAGGCGGGATTTTAAGACAGCAAAAGCTTTTTCCTTATTTTGCATTTGAGATTTGCTATCACCAATGTTTACTATCAATCCTGTCGGGATGTGATGTAGGCGGACTCCTGTCTGATTTTTATTGGCGTTTTGTCCTCCACTACTGGAAGCGGCGTAGGTATCCATTACAATATCCTTTGGGTCGATTTCGATATCTACGTCTTCTGCTTCAGGCATTACGGCGATGGTGACCGTAGAAGTGTGGACTCTTCATTGACTTTCGGTTTCTGGAATCCTTTGTACTCTGTGGACTCCGCTTTCAAATTTCATCAGGGAATAGACGTTTTTCCCGGAGATTTTCACCATTACAAATTTCACTCCTCCAATGTCGTTGAGTTGTTCTTCGACGATTTCAGGTTTTCGTCCCATTTTTTGAGCGTAGGCGAGGTACATTTTTAGGAGTTCTGCACCGAAAAGTCCGCTTTCATCTCCTCCGGCTGCGGGTCTGATTTCGAGGTAAATGTTTTTATCGTCGTTGGGGTCTTTTGGGAGGAGGGCAATGGTGAGCTGTTCATCTTGTTTTGCGATGTTTTCTTTTGCTTGGTTGAGTTCTTCTTGTGCCATTTCGAGTAGTTCGGGGTCTTGTTCGTTTTTCAAAAGTTCTTCTGCTGAGGCTTGGGCTTCTAGGGATTTTTTGTACTGAATGGCGATATTGTAGGTATTCTCTAGGCTGGAGAGCTCTTTGTTCACGAGTTTTGCTTTTTCTGGGTTTTGAAAAACTTCTGGTTGGAGTGCCTGATTTCTGAGGTCTTCGTATTTGGTGATGATTTTATTGAGTTTGTCGAGCATAGGATAAGAGTACAGCAAAGATAAAGTTGATTTTTTATCGTTTGTATCATAGTGATTTGCTGCTTAAATGCAAGAATGATGCAAGGGGCTAGTAAATACCTTATATATTATCGTGTTGAAAAATATTAATTTTCTCTTGACTTTAGATATATATATCCGTATAATAAAACATATAAATAAAAAATTAATGTTTAACAAAAAAAAATAAGAAAGAGTATGAAAGTATTTACTGTTAGTAATGGGGAGGTCTCATTAGGTGGTTTGGTTGAGGAAAGAGAAACTTCAACAGGGGCTAAATTTCCTGTTGTATATGTTGGAGAAAACGGTAGAGGTCGTAGATTAGCTTTTCTTCCCATCCAACTCTTGGCGGAGAATAAAAAAAAGTTTGATGCCGGGGAAGAGGTTGAAGTGTTCAATGTTGTTGTTGGCAAGACCCAAAAAGGTGGAGTCAAGCTGATTGAGACCAATGAAGAGAATAGTTCTGAAGCGTTAGTCGTAATGCTCACGGATATTGGCTTCAGAGGAAGCAATGAGCATACCGGAGACTATTCATTCATAATGGACGCCTATTTTCCTTTTCCGGGCGAGAAACTTTGTGAAGGGGAAATCGCTCAGGGAGATGCTGGGCGAATGGGAAATGGCGAGCAATTCATTGCTCGTATACCGAAAAATGAGGTGTTTCGAGCAAAACGGTATGGTCGCTTATATGGTGCTCCGGACGAATATTATTATGTATTCAACGGAGAAACGATATTGGCAGTGACTCTTGAAGAGCGGGAATCGTTTGACCTCTTCTAAAAATGTTTTATTCGGTTTTCCGGGAAAGGCTTATTGAATACCCTTCAATAAGCTTTTTTATAACGTAGGGAGGTGTTATAGATGGTTTTCAGTTTGGAGAGTTCTTTATTCACGAGTTTTGTTTTTTCTGGATTTTAGAAAACTTTTGGCTGGAGTGCCTGATTTCTGAGGTCTTTGTATTTGGAAGTGATTTTTTATTGATTTCTAGTGTGGTTATAAAATTTCAAATATCGTTTGTAGATTGGTTATCGTGGGATATTCAGTAGAATTCTCTTTTCCTTCTCTATTAATCCAAAGAGCATCAATTCCTGCATTTTTTGCACCTTCAACATCAGATTTTATGCTGTCTCCAATCATTAAAATGTCTTTTGTTGGAATATTGCTGGTGTGTTGTAAGAGTTCAAAGATTTCTTTTTGTGGTTTAGCAACATTCACTTCGCAAGATAAAATTTTATAGTCGAAATATCCGTCTAAGAAGTTATTAATAGGTGGAATAAAAGGAGTGGAGACATTGGAAACGACAGCAGTTTTATATCCTTGTTGTTTTAATGCTTGGAGTGTTGGTATGGTTTCTGGGAAAGTAGTAATAGAAGAAATGACCTCTTGGAGCATATGGTTATATTTTTTTAGGAGTTGTTCCTTATGTTTTGGAGAGAGTGATACTGATTGTATCATTTCATCTATCGTAATGTTTGTTGTTAAGAGAGTATTCTGTATTTCTTGTTTAGGTAAAGAGAGTTGTTCTGAAAGAAAAGGAAAAATCTGCTCTTCTCCTTGAACATCTAGACAAGTGTGATACATATCAAAGGCAATCAGTTTTTTTCCCATTTTTAATAAAAAATCAGACTAAATAAGGTGAAGAGCACCCTATATAAGGAGTCGCTTACCGTCGAGATGTAGGTCCCAATGAAGTTACTACCTGGTCAAAGGATAAGCACAAGGAGGATAAGGGAAATCATCAATGCGTGGCGTTCCATTCGCAGAGCTCCTTCTTTCCAGATGATTTTTATCAATCTGTATCCATCTAACGGAAAGATGGGTAAGAGGTTGAAAATTGCTAAAGAAAGATTGATGGTGATAAACATAAACCGAAATCCTGTCGTCAAGTCAAAGTTATAGGTGAGTAATTGGGTAAGAGGCATTCCAACGATTGTGGAGTAGGTCATCATCAGGAGCATTCCGATAGTTGCCAAGAGGAGGTTCATTGCTGGTCAGGAAAGGGCAGTAATAAGTTCATCTCTGAGGGGTTTTTTGTAATAGGAAGGATTAATCTGTACGGGTTTTCCTCGTCCGAATCCAATAATAAAGATAAGGAAAAATCAGACAATATCGAGGTGTTTCAAAGGGTTTGGGGTCAGCCTTCCTTGGAGTTTTGGGGTGGGGTCTCCGAGCTGGTTGGAAGCGTAAGCGTGGGCGTATTCGTGGAGTCCGATGGATATTAAAAGGATAATTCCGATGTAGAGGTAGTAGAGCGTGGTAGAATTAAGGATGCTTTCCATATCGGAGGGAGAGGAATAAAATGTTATTCTGCGTTTTCTGAAGTTTCGTTGGTTTCATCAGCTGGTTGGATGAGTTTTTCAAAAGGATTTTCAGGAAGGGTTGGGGTAGTTGTTGCTTTAGGGAGCTGGAGGTTTTTTGAAATAAAGTTGATGAAGCTCTCTCGTTTGAGGGCGTTTTTTATATCGATACGGACATTATGCACGATAGAGTAATCTGTAAAGATTTGATATCTTCGAGTATCTGCTGGAATATCTGTTGCTTCGGCGAAGATGGTTTTTGCGATTTCTTCTTTCATCTGGAGGGGAGTATATGCAGTACCTAGTAAGACTAAGGGCATATCTTGTGCGGAAATTGCGTTGATTTGTTCAATGATACTTTGGCTTGGGGTTTTGTTATATTGTTTTATCAAGGAGCTTAAAATCGGATTTCTATATCTGGATGGATTGGAAAGTGCGTCTTCGGTAGCAAAGAGTGCAAGTAAATCTTTTTTCCTTCCGAGGTTGATACTTCCGATATAGAGGTCGTAGCTTCCCATTAAAAGTTTTCCTTCTAGTTCTTCAGGATTATAGCACTCTTCAAAGATAAAATTTTCGAGAATCCCGGCTTCTTTGAGGATTTTTCTCATTTGCTGAGCGATAAAGATTGAAGTGGGTTCGCTATAGTAGAGGACATTCAGTTTTCGTTGGTTTTCTTTATCATTTGCCGTCCCTAGATGTTCGAATACATAGAGGTCAAAGCTGAGGATGGTGTACGTTTTCCCTCTGATGGTCCCTTGGATGGTGTATTGGTTGGCTCCTACTTTTAGGTTTTGGTCCGTAGTGAGCTTATAGGATACTTTCTTGTCTTTTTTGTTGTAATTTTTTGGAGACCGAGTGGAGCCGTCGGGAGCGGTGATTTTGATATTTTCAAACTCATTACTAAATTTGATTTCCAAGTCCCTAGAAGTTTCGGGTTTTTGGAGAAAAAAGATAAATTTCCTATCGACTCCGTTAACGCTGATGGTGGTGGGTAGTTCTTTTGCTCCACTGTCTTTCAAGTCTTGTTGGTTGATTTCATCACTGAGGCTTACGCGGGAAATGAGGTCTTGGATGTTTTCCCCTTCTGAAACAAAATAGTTCAAAAAAATTCCATCATATGCTTTCAAGTAATTCTCGTATTTCCCGGTATAGAAATTACTATAAATTAGTCCGCCCAAAGACCTTCTCAATCTGACTTTTACTTTTTCTGAGTCGGTATTGAAGAAAATCCCCGTAAGTTTTGAGGTCAGAACGTTTTTCCCTGTAAATCCTTCCAAGGTATAGGGAGATTCGTAGACGTCTACAATGGAGTTTCTCCCTCCTTGACTGGCTTCAAAGGTTTCGAAGGTTCCGTAGTTTTTGATTTGATAGTAAGCGAAATTGGTGCTTTCGCAGCTGGTGAGGTCGAAAATCAGGCTATTGATATCTTTATTTTGAGAGAGAATGCTGGCACAAGTGTTTCGGACGGGAGTGAGTGCGAAATCTGTTCTATATTGGTCTAGACTGGTATTTGCTAGGATGTGTTTGGGGAGGATTGCGTTGGTAAAAAAGTTGATATTATCGGGTGTGGCGGTAGGGAAAATAATGTTTACTTTCCCGTCTGCTAAAGCAATATTCACTGTGTTCCGGATATTTAGTGATTGGATTCCTCGTTTATTTTGGCGGATGATTTCATCATAGGTAAAGAAAATATCGTCAATGCTGACTTTCATTCCGTCGTTTCGTTGGGCGGTCTCGTCTATGAGTCTGACACTATAGGTTTGGTTGTCTTCGGTTCGGACTCTACATAAATCTTGTTCCAGACTTCCATCTTCTGCTTTTTTATAGGTATTGAGGCAAGACCTAAACAGTAGATTTTGATAAAAGCTACTTTGTGCGTCATTTTTTAGGTAGGGGAGATAAGAGACTTGATTGAAAATCCCTTCTACAAAGGTTCCTCATTTTTTGTTGGTTTGTGAACCTGTAGCCAATAGATAGAAGTAGCTCATAATAAAGCTAACAATTATCCAGAGAATTATCACTACCCCTAGCAAGTACTTGAGTATTCTTTTTATAGTGCTTGTTTCGTATGGAGTGTACCACATCCTATTTTACAAAAGGTAAAAAGAGTGCAAGGAGTACAAATGCTATCGCAGAAACAGTTGCTACTTTTTTGAGGGTTCCTTCAATGGATTTTTTACTTCCGTATTCATTTCCTGACCCTCCAGAGGAAGCTCCACCAATTCCCATTCAAATTCCTCCGTCTTTTGGGTTCATCAAGAGTATGCTTCCTACCAAGATGATTCCGATAATAATGAGGACGATGATAAGTGTTGTTTTCATTTTTCACAGTATTGAAATGAGATAAAAATCAGATTGTTATTTTTAGTTTATGTATTCGCTGTGGAAATGCAAGAGAAAGGAACTACAACACATTATTTTACACAAAAAATAGAAAAGGATATATGTATAGGGGGAGTCATTGTGATCGGAGGAAGAGTATTTTATTTGTAGACTATGAGTCTGGGAGAGGAAGTAGTGTTGTATGGAAATACAGAGGAAATTTAGTCTTTTTTTTTGAGATATCCTTCCTTGATTTCTCTGAAACAATGGATATAATGAAGGTACTTGGTATTTTGGAAATATTTTATTTTTTTTCTTCTTTTGCTGATGGTGGCTTTTCAGATGTTTGGATTTAATGTGTATTGGTATGGAGTTTTCTATTTTATCTCCTTTTTGCTTGGGTATGGATTTTTGGCGTTTTTGGGGAAGCAGGGATATTTTCGCAAGTTTCCCGCAGTGCAACAGACGCTTACTACTAATTTGGAGACATTTCTGATGTTCTTGCTTTTGGGGGTATTGGTTGGAGGGAGATTGGGACACGTTTTTATTTATGATTTGGGGAGTTTTATTGGCAATTGGCGAGAGATTTTTGCTGTTTGGAAAGGGGGGATGTCGTTTATTGGTGGAGGAGTAGGGGTAGTTGTAGCGGTGTTGCTTTTCAGATTTCTATATAAGCTTTCTTGGAAAGAGTTTTTAGTGTTGTTTGATACCTTGTTGGTGGTGATTCCCGTGGGAATTTTGCTGGGAAGGTTTGGGAATTATCTTAATCAGGAACTGTACGGGATTTCTGTACAAGTGAATGGATTTTCCCAGTTTATCCGACCGACTCCTGTGGTGGATGTGTTGTGGAAATTTGGTCTTTTGCATATTTATCCGAATGTTGATGGAAATCTGAGAGTGAATACTAATCTGCTTTCCATGCTTTTTGAGGGAGCGTGTTTATTCGTGGTGAATGGGGGAGTGTTGTTGTGTATGGTAAAGAAAAAATATTTCAAAATCTGACTGATTTCGAGCGTCTTCTTGATGGGATATAGTGTGTTCAGATTTCTATTTGAGTATCTGAGGAATGATGCACAGTCGGAGTTTATGGGACTGTTTACCAAGAGTCAGCGAGTGTTTTTAGCGGTGTTTGTGTTGGGGGTGGCGTTGTTCACTTGGTCTCGTAAAGAAAAGTCGGTTTGACTTTAGTTTTATAGGAGGTGTCCATATTTTTTGATAAGGTTTTTAAGTTCTGCTGCTAGAGCAGGGAGTGTGGGTTTGAGGAGGGTGGAGAGTCTATTGATGGAGCTATTGTGTTTTCCGAGTTTAAGGATTTGCTGAAAGTTCTGCACGGAAAGGGTTTTTTGAAATTTTTTGATTGCTTTGAGGATGAGCCCTTCAAGGTAGCCTTTTATGCTTGGATTGATGTTATAGAGACATTCTAGGATTGCTAACTCTAGGTTAGCATATGAGATGACTCAGCCTTTTATCTTGATTTTTTGGGTATGTTTGGCGAAAGCGGAGAAGAGGTTTTTAGATTTAGATGCGTAATGCTTAAAATTGACCTTTTTTTCGAGGAGGATGGTTTCGATGGCTTGTTTTTCTTTGTTGAAGATGATGATTTCTTCAGGAATGCTGACTCCGGTGGAATGGAGATGAATTTCTAGGGCAGTCATTCCTCCAATGTATCGGTCTTGTTTGCAGTATTGCTGGCAATGCTGTTTGAGGAGTTTTCGATAAAACTGTTCTTCCAATTCGGTTTCGCTGATTTGTTCTTCGGCGTCTTTGATGAAAAAGATGTCTTTTCTGAGGGTGAGGAGATAGCCTCTGTTTTTAAGCTGGTGGGTGAGTTTGTAGAGCTTGTTTTCAGGTAAAGTTTCCCCAAAAATGGTGGTAGTGAGGTCTTTTAATTCTCCGCTCGTCAGCATTTTATGCTGCTTTTTTTTTATCTGTTTCATCAGGGTTTCTGAGGTGTTTTGTGTCATTATGTAGTTAGTACCTATAAAAGAGTAATAAAATATCTAATGATTCTTCCTAAAAAATCAAGGGAATTTTTCTCTAAAAATTTGAATGATTTTTCTCTTGTATTTTTGGAGACGAACCATAAAAGATGAAGGACGATAGATTTTTATCTTTTTATACTTTGTGGAATGTTCAATCAGACGCTTTTGCTCAATCCTGCGGTATGTGCTACGAGAAATGTTTGTCGAGACGCGGTAAGTGCTAGTTTTACGGAGCAAGGAGGTGCGAGGTATGAAGTGTTGTTGGAGGTGAGTAGTAATAAATTTTTGGTAAATATGGTAAAAGATGAAAATGGCATTCAGAGTTTTGAGATTGTGGCAATGAAGGGATTTATGGAGATGACGACGAAAATTATTGATTTACTGAAAAGGCTAGTTGCCCATCTGTGGGAGATGGTGGATTAAAGAAATGATGAATATTGGATTGATTACGTTAGGGTATTTCCCTATTATTATTCCCGTAGTGTTGAGAAATGAGTATATTACATCACTTCAAGGAAATCATTTTGAACGTTGGTTGGAGTTTTTCCTTAGACAAGTTTATGAAAACCATAAAGATTATGTCAGATTTTTTACTTCTCTTGACTAACGAATGACTTATTGAGTACCGCACGTAGATACGCTTGTTGCAGAATATAATCGTAATCCTGTTTGCAATTATGCGATGGAAGATTTTACAGTTTCTAGACATGAAGGAAATTTTATCTGTGGGGATGATATCACCGTGTATGTGAAGATAGCTGACGAGAATATTGTAGACCGAAGCTTTGATGGAAATACGGGGAGTGTGACGACGGCTGCGGCTTCTTTGCTTGCGGAACTGATTATTGGTAAAACGCTAAATGAAGTGATGGAACGGGGATATGATACGATTGCTGCGGCAGGATTGGATGTGTTGCCGAGGAGGAGGAGAGCGGCAGTAATTGCGTTGTTGGCGACCAGGAATGCTATCCACGAGTTTAGAAAAGAAGAGAACATAGAGGAGTTTGAAGATTTGTTGGATGACTAAATCCTCGCTTGCAAAGCTTCCCAAAATTTTTATACTACAGAGATGCATTTTTATTCTTCAATGAGTTCTTATGAAAAAATCCCTTCTCCAAATTGTTGTGTTCTTTATTTTGATTACGGTGGTGTTGACTTTTTTACAGAGGCATTTGTTCAAACAGCAGACTCCTGTAGAGGGTGAACTTACTCCCATTGAGCATATTATGGAAACCAGAGAGGTGAGTTTGAGTAAGTGGTTGGAACTGTACAACAAAGGAACGTACAAGAAAATAGAGATAAAAGACGGAACGGATATGAATGGATTTGTGCTTGCTGGAACGGGAAAACAAGATAGTTTTCTGCTTTTTTCTTCTTCTGTTCCAACGAATGATTTTTTGTTGGTGACTTCCAAAAAGCCTTTGGATACGACTATTAGTGAATTGGGAATTTCATTAACGGGAGCGACGAGCGTCATTATGACTTATACGGAGACGACGCGGTGGATGAAGATTTTGGAGCAATTCGGAGTGATGTTGCTGATTTTGCTTGTCTTTATTTTTGGAGCGAGGTTTTTGCTCGGAAAGGGGAATGGTGCTGGTGGATTGTTGAATGTTCAAGTAGGAAAAAAGTCTAATAAAAATGCTGAGAAAAAGACCAAATTCACGGATATTGCTGGAATGGAGGAGGTAAAGAACGAGTTGATTGAGGTAGTGGATTATCTGAAAAATCCGGATAAATATAAAAAAGTCTGAGCGAGACATCCAAAGGGAGTATTGCTGTATGGAGAACCTGGGTCTGGAAAAACGTTGTTGGCTCGTGCCGTAGCAGGTGAAGCAGAGGTGGAATTTTTTAATGTTTCTGGTTCAGAATTTATGGAGATGTTAGTAGGAATGGGGGCAGCGAAAGTGAGGACTCTCTTCAAACAGGCAAAGGACGCTGGGAAAGCGATTATTTTTATTGATGAGATTGATGCGATTGGGAGAAAGAGGGGAGCGGGGCATAATGGAGCCAATCAGGAACAAGAACAGACCTTAAATCAGATTTTAACGGAGATGGATGGGTTTGATAACGATACGAATATTATTGTGATGGCAGCGACTAATCGTCCTGATATTCTCGACCCGGCGTTGTTGCGTGCAGGGCGTTTCGATAGAAAGATTTACGTAACTGCTCCAACTGCTGAGGAAAGAACCGAAATTTTCAAGTATTATTTGAAGAATAAGAAGGTTGATAAAAAAGTGAAGCTCGAAAGCCTGACCAAGAGAACGAGTGGTTTGGTTGGGGCAGATATTGAGAATATCGTGAATGAGGCATCCCTCAAAATCGCGAAAGAGGGGTGTGAAGTGTTGTCGGTTGATGACTTTGAATATGCTTTGGAAAAGGTGATTATGTGACCGGAAAAGAAAGTAAAAGGTATCCAAGAAAAAGAAAAAAAGCTGACTGCCTATCACGAACTTGGACACGCTTTATTGGCCCATTTACAAGAAGAAGCTGACCCGGTTGAAAAGATTTCTATTGTACGTAGAGGACACGCTTTGGGAGTGACACGAACGACTCCGACAGAAGATAAAAACTTGTATTCTAAACACTATCTTCTTTCAGAATTATCTGTGATGTTGGCTGGACGTGCAGCAGAGGAAATTTTCTTTGGGAAAGATGAGATAACGACGGGAGCTTCCAATGATTTCGAGAGAGCAAACAAGACGATTAGAAATATGCTGACGAAGTTTGGAATGGATGATGAACTTGGAATGGTTGTGTATGAAGAAAATCCTGATTTTAATTTTACGAAGCCGTATAGTGAAGAAACTGCTCAAAAGATTGATGCGAAAGTGAAGGTGTATTTGGAGAATGCTTATGCTATTTCGAAAAAAACGATTATGAAGTATCAGAAAACGTTGGAAAGAATTGTTGCTATCCTTATTGAAAAAGAATACATTTCTGGGGAGGAATTCGCAGAGATGATTGATAATCCAGAGCAATTCCCTTCAAAGGATTAATGTGGGAGGGAGAGATTTCTCTCCAGTTTGGAAGTGTTGAGAGTGCTGCAATAGTGAGGTTTGAAAGCTTTTGCTATATCTCCAGGGGTAAAGAGATGTTTGTCTATGGTGTATCACGAAGCTTCTAATCCTGAAAAAATGAGTTCACTGCAATAAAACATATTCGGATCGTTTTTTACTACCAGATTTTTGCTGTTGGTTTCGTCTCTTTCTTCTGCAAGGGTGTCGTGAGCCATTCCCATAATGTCGTATTTTGCTCCTAGTTTGCTTTGAGCAAATTGTGCTACTTCAGGTCATTTTCCGTCAGGTAAGTCTACTGCCATTACGTCAACATTAGGGGCAGTAGTTCCTCTTCTTCTTCAAAGGTAGGTTTCCATTTTTTCTTCCACTACTCCGTCTTGGTGGGCGTGAGTGATTCGGAGTGTCCCGTCATTTTCTACACGAGAAATAATGACTGCATGTTGAAATCCTGAACCACTTGTTGATTGTATTCTGGGGTTTAAGACGTTGTCTTTCATTCGAGATTTGAGCCCAGACGTTTCGGCTTTCGTTGCTCACCGATTGAAAAGTAGGATGGTTCCGGTGGGGTCTTTTGGACTACTTCCTGTGTTGGAAAGGTTGTGATGGAGATGGTAGAGTAAACTATCGTAAGGAGTAGGTGATTGTTGTTGTTTGGTTTGACATTCCATTTGAAATCGTCTGTCTTTGCAGGCAGAGAGTAAAAATGTCGTGTCGGTAATATCACTAATTGAGAAGTTTGATTTTTCTAAATCTTCTGAAAACTTCTGTATGAGAGTTAGTATTTCGGTTTGTGTTTTCCCATCCAGATGGAGTTGTTTGAGGTATTTATCCAGATGAGCGAAGCCATTGCTACTTTTGAGTGAAAAGGAATTAAAAAGCAGTTTGAGCAACGTAGCAATTGCTTTTACGTATTCTTTCTTTTCAAGATGTTGTGAAAGTTCTTTGAGGTCAGAATCAGCTTTTTCATAGGTATCTTTTTCTGTGCTAATGCGTTGTGTGATGGAGGAAGCGAGTTCTTGTAGTTTTTTTTGGGTATCTGGCAATCCTTCTGAAGAAGTAGTGAGTTGACCTAGTGTGTCTACCATCTGAAGAGATGAAAGTAATTAAAGATACTTTATATGTGCGATTTATACTTAAGGAAACTCTGCAAAACTTTTCACTACAGAAACTGAATAAAACTTGCAAAGAGGATGGAAATAAATATGAGTGAGATAGAGTATTTATCTTATAATTATTATATCAATGTCCTTCC
>JAITQZ010000088.1 GCA_031288635.1 Candidatus Peribacteria bacterium
GGAAGGACATTGATATAATAATTATAAGATAAATACTCTATCTCACTCATATTTATTTCCATCCTCTTTGCAAGTTTTATTCAGTTTCTGTAGTGAAAAGTTTTGCAGAGTTTCCCTAAACTTGCAAATCTCACTATTATTATTATACTGCTTACTAGCATACAAAAAAGCCAATTACTCGAAGTTTTATCACTTCGAGATTTTACGTTATGATAAGAAAAATTGGTAAAAAAAGACAAGATAGAATCCAAAGCTGATGAAGCGAATGGAAGATATTTTTACAAAAGGCGTGAGATAATCTAAAAAGAAATTGATACTATAAGTCTGAACTCACCAATAGAACTGTAACGGAAATTTACCCGTTTTGTTTTGCTCATCTGCTCTGCAAGAAGAATCGACCCCAATTTCGTCTCAATAAGTGGAACATTATTTTTGTGAAATCAGAAAAAGAACACGAACTCGTAGATAAGATTATGACACTCCCGTGAATGAAAAGAGAAGTGGAAGAGATGCTGAATGCTTGAATGACAGAAGAGATTACTACCTTTATCCGTATGCAATACGAACAACAACAAGCCGAACTGGATTTGTAGTTCAGATTTTTTTATCTACTTAAAAAGGCGTGTATGCAATATCTCAATACCATAATCCAATGAGACTGTATAGAAGTGATGCATCAACTCCCAGATAATAGCATAGACCTTATCTGTACCGATCCACCGTATCAGTTCGTAGAAGGAGGATTAATTGGAGGTAAATTCAAAGACTGAAAACAAATCGACGTATACAAAAATATTGATACCAACATCTGAAGCTCATTCGATCCGAAACAATTTCTGGATGTAATAAAAAGAATAATGAAGAAAGTTAATATGTATATTCGGACTAATAAGAATCTGATTAAGGACTACATCCAACGAGCAGACAATAATTGATTCAGCTTTGATATTCTAGTACGAATCAAAAACAATCCCGTACCTACCTTCAACGGTAAGTACCTCACCGACAAGGAATATTGTATCTTCATTAGAGAAGGCGGAGCAACCTTCAACGTACAGAAAGGAGAGTACGATAAGTACAGAAGCCGATACAAAGACAGTATCGGTAATTCAGAGTACAATCACCCAACGATTAAGCCACTCCGAATGATTAAGAGGCAAATAGAAATCAGCTCCAATAAAGGCGATATTGTTCTAGACCCCTACCTATGAAGCGGGACAACAGCAGTAGCAACAAAGGAACTCTGAAGAAAGCGGATAGGAATAGAGAAGAATGGCAAATATTGCATGATTGCAGAATGAAGATTAAAAACAGCAAGCGAATCATTATTTTAATACTAATCTTCATACTATGTCACGAAAACCAACAACCAATACTCATTGATTAAAAACAAGACTGAAGATAAAGTATGTAGAAGAAGCATTCTATGCTTTTCTAAAATTCCATACGAGAAGGATGAGTGATGAAGAGATAAGTAGCAAATCAATCACAATGGATAAGTTCCGAGAATGGATACAGGCGTTGCTCTATTACCTTCCTAATGCCAGATACATTAAGACAGACGAATATTCACGGTGAGAGTATGAGGACATTATGAAGATTATTAGTAGGCGACAAATACAAAGAGAGAGAATGGATTCAGAACATCAAACAAAACAGAAGAAATATAGATATGTAAAGGATTAGATTTTTATTTTTTTATTCTAAATATTATGACGAAAGAAAAACTAGACCAATGTTCAGTAAAAGAACTTTTTGAAATACTTCCAAAAGAAGTAGACTGAAGGTGACTAATGATTGTCTTTGATGATGAAAAAAATTATTGATGGATTATAAGATATGTTTTTTGGAACGAACGAACCATAACCGAATATTACTTAGAACAACATGACAAGGACATTTCTACTGCATTAAAGAAAATGATACTATTTTTAAGTAATAACTGATATAAAAATGATGAATGCGAATGAGGTTAATAGAATTATGGAACACATAATCGAGAGGACGCTACTAATAGTCGGAGTCTCGCTACTAATAACCGGATATTGATGATCTATATGCCTGATTGTTTATTATGCGATTTATTGTTTCTGTTATTGAAATGGCTAAAAAAAATATTGATTATTCAGAGCTAAAGCTGGAATTCTTCGAGAGTGATTTTTTAGAAATCACTCCATTTTTGAAGCACAAATACAGCACCAATGCAGCACATGGAAACATCAAAAATAACACAAAATGACGAACAAAAGAAAAAAGTCAACGATTAGAAAAAATCAGACAACAGGCTATACAGAAGGCAGAAAAGAAGCTACTAAAATCACGAACTCCGAACCTAGAAAAGATGTGAAAACTTCACGAACAAGCTATAAATTTAGTGGAAGAAAAAATAAGAAAGCTCTCTGGAAAATGAGATGATGCCATTCCGGATTTTTCAATGAAGGAAATGAAAGAAGTTCGGAAAATAATAAAAGTGGAAAAAAACGAACCAACCGACTATATCAAGACAGAGAACCCCAACGATCCTGCTGGAGACAATCAAGAAGAACTCACAACGGAAGAAAAAGAAATTCTCGAACTTTATAGAAATCTAAAAAAATGAAATGAGAAAACGAAAAAATAAAGAACA
>JAITQZ010000091.1 GCA_031288635.1 Candidatus Peribacteria bacterium
TGATGGGTGGAAGATTTTTTTTTAAATAAAAATCTGCTTTTTATGGCAGTTCATTATCTTTTTTGATTGTGGTTGGTGCAGGTATCCCTTATATGGGAAGTATTTAGACTGCGGTAACCTACAGTAAGCAATAATGAAAAGCCAAGTCCTTTGCATAAGGGGTATGAAGCCCTGACTGATAGACCTGACCATTCGTTATTGATTATTATACTTCATACTTCTATGCAAATAATCAGTCAAGTCTAAATACAGATTTTTAAAGACCTAGTCTTTTCTTGCTGCTGTGTGATAGTTGGATATTGTGTTATCCTACAGCAAAAAAAGACACATTGTTTACAATGTGTCTCTAATATGCTAGTTATTATCTATGCTTTATGTATCTTGTGCAAGGTAAAGCTTTCAATTTTTTTATAAGCAACTTGATTGCTTATTTACTTTAAGAACTTTATTGTTATGAGAATAATATTCATAATTTTTCAAAATGCAAGAGATTTTTTACTTTTTTTTGTTTCACTCTCAAAATATAGGTATAAACTACCATAATCTTATATACTTTGCACAATATATACCCTCTATTGCACCAATTCCTGTAATTCTCTAATTCTTTTTGTATCAGAATGAAGATAAGTTGATGTTGTAGCAAGATTGGAATGACCCAAAGCGTGTTGTAAATCTACCAAATTCCCTCCCTTTCTTACTACCTCCGTTGCAAATCAATGACGGAAGGAATGAGGTGTTAATTTCTGCCTAACTCAAAGTTTCTGATTCATTTTTCTTATCATTTCTTCAACAGAATTTCTTGATAATCTTTTTCATCGTGAGCTTCTCCCGTGAGATACAAATATAAAGTCAGAAATCAGATTGCTTTCTTCTCTTACATAACGATAAAAATTAGCACGTTCTATAATCTCGTTAGAGATAAATACAGTTCTAATTTTTTTTCATTTCCCTATAATTTTTACACTCCCGTCAAAAGCCACATCTTGAAATCTAACAGATAATAATTCTGATATTCTCATTCAAGTTGACCGTAAAGTTTTGATAATTAAGAAATCTCTGATTTTAGAGAGATAGTTTCATTTACCATTTTGGATAATATCTAGGTAATCTTCCATCTGCTCCCTTGATACATACTCTTTTTCAGGTATAAATTCCTTACAAATCAGAATTTTTTTATAATTTATCACTTTGTAATCTACAATCTCGCAGAAAAAGAGAAACTTTCTAATCCCGAAAAGATATTGGTTTACAGTTCTTTCTTTATTGAGCAGGCTCCCCTTCCAATCTTCTATCATTTCAATGGTAATATGTTCGGGATTTTTTATTATCACTCCCCTATCCTGCCAATAGTTTACAAATTTAGATATTGATAAATTGTATGAATAAGTTGCTGAATAGGAAAATCAGTTTTTTTGCAAGAAAACTGCAAACTTTTTCATTAGTTCTTTCATTGTTGAATGTAATCAATATAAATCATTAAACTACCACACCATATAATTATATATAAAAGTAAAGTAAAATAAATATAATATAATTAAAAGTATATAACTAAATGTTATCAGTGTACTGATTTGCTTGCATTACTCCCCTATTCTATTATACTTACACTAGTAGTTGAATATATGGCATTCCCGAAAAACTTTATTTCGGGCGTTTTTAATTATGGAGAATTATCACAAAGACTACTTAACATCAAGAGGATTCTCTATTGGAGACCAGATTTTTTGTGAACTTTGTGGAAAGTTAGACGCTCAAATTCATCATATCCTTTCCTCATTCAGAGGAAAAAGGAAAAATAATGCTGACTGAACAGACGTAATAGCACTCTGTCCTGAATGCCACGAATATGTACACGCACACAATACGCAAACAATGAGAAAGTCATTGATGTACATTGTGGCGTGTATTCTTTTTAAGTAATATTTTATTTTTTACCAATTACAACGATGCAAACCAAAAGAGCACTGTACGAACAACACGTACAGAAACACGGAAAGAACGCCGTAAGTGAAAGTGCGTTTCGTAAGCGTATCAGTAGTGGGCGAATGATAATAGCCGCTATAGATACTCCTAAGCTGTATGCGAACGAGTACCAAGTAGAAAAAGAGGAGAAGAAAGCTGAGTCAAAGATACAGTGAGGAGAACCAGAATGAGGAGACGGGCAATCAATAGTAATTGTTCTCCATCATTTCGAAGAGATATGGGATGAAATATACAAAATCCGTAAGTACATCAAACGAACAGGTATATTTGGAGCTATCCTCTTCTCAATCTGCACTCTCTATCGGATAGTGAGACTATTCGCATACCTCTTCTGGGGGATGTAATCAGATTTTTATTACTTATTACCTAATAATGCAATCAACTATCTTATCTCTTATCTGATACCTAGTAGAAGCAAGTACCATACTAGAAGACAAGAAGCATCTGGAGAAATACTTTAGTGAATGAGGGGATGTAGCTGGAACAGATGTATACTACGATAAGAGTAGATACGAAAATGTAGTACAGCTTATCAAGATTCTTTTCAATAGGGATATTCTGCCAGAGTTAGAGGAAGAACTGAAGAGCAACCTGTATGACTTAGTTAAGTGAGAAAAAAAATAAAAAGAAAGTAGTTTTTATTCTTTTACATATCAATTATGGAAACAACAAAGTACAATGCATTAGAACAACTCAACATCTTTAGAAAAGAATGAGTTGCTGACGAGTATACAGCTCGTATCGAGGACAAAGAAGTCCTGAAAATTAAGTTCCAAACAGGAGGAACTGCTACAAATGCGAAGAACGGTATTTTTATTGAGGATTTGCTCGTATTAGCATACGCAAAACTCAATGAATTCAATGAACATCTTCCTTGTAGTGAGAACAGCTTAGCACTGACGAAGATTGAAGAAGCTATACTTTGGCTTACTGCAAGGAAAGCGGAGAGGGATTTCCGTTGAGTGTATGGAACAGAAGAAGCCTAATCTTTAAATACCCCGAAATCGGGGTATTTAGATGGCGGCTTACTCAGCCTTTTAATTCTATTTGTACCATATGAAAAGAAGCTCACGAAAGAAGAAAGCCAAAAAAGTAATCACTCCAGAAGAAGAAATTGAAGAGGAAGAAATTGAAGAGGAAGAAGAGCCCAAGGAGTGAAAAAAACTAACTCTAAGACAAGAGTTGTTTTGCAAAAATTATACTTCTATGGAGAAAGAGTTTTTCGGAAATTGAGTAGCTTCTTACATCAATGCATATAAACTCAACAAAAGCATAAAGATGCACTACGATTCCGCGAGAGTTAATGCAGCCAAATTGCTAACAAATGCTAACATTTGTAAAAGAATTAACGAACTCTTGGAAGAATGAGGATTTAACGACCAAAACGTAGATAAACAGACGCTTTTTCTTATCAACCAACAATTTGATTACAGAGCGAAAGCGAAGTGAATCGAAATCTACAACAAGCTGAAGAAAAGAGGGGCGGATTGAGAATTGCCAAAGAGTATTGATAATCTGTGAGAGAAGTTGGCGAAGTTAAGTGGTGATTTTGTGAGGGAGATGTTGAGAGGGAGAGATATAAAAAACGGGAACAATTGAGAGGCATTTAATCCTAAGACAGACTAAAAATGTTAATTACAAAAGAAAATAGGGGGAAAATGAATCCCAGAGGAGAAAATAAGTTGAGTGATGCAAAAAGAGGTAGAGTGATGTTAGATTACTTTATATCCAAGTATTCACTAGATGAGAAGACTATTCGTAATCGATTTTGAAAGAATAAAAAATCATTATCAGACTATCAGGATTGTATAGAATTTGAGAAAAATAGGAAATAATGAGAGGCATTTAATCCTAAAATATGAATGCAAGAAGAAAACGTAACCATCATTACTACAGCAGACGGGCAGCAGATAGGTTTGAGGGAGGAGGATAGAGAGCAACTGGGTATCAATGTAAGAACCAATCTCGCTACCTACTGCCAACGAACCTCTGAACCGCAAGCTCCCTACATCGTCAAAGAGATGCACCAATTGATATTGGACAATCTAATGATGGTTTTTGCAGGAAAGATAAAAAAGCTGATTATCCAATGCCCTCCGAGACTTTGAAAATCAGAAGCGGTATGTCAGAAGTTTCCTAGCTGGTGTATGGGACTTGACCCTACCCTTAAGTTCATCGTTGCGGGATATGGGCAGGATTTACCCAATTCTTTTTGTCGCAAGACACAGGAGTACATAAACAGCGAGTCTTATCAATGTTTCTTTGATACGAAACTCAAGACACAGCAAGCAAATTACTTCAACACGCCTCAATGAGGATACTATAAGGCTACTTCTATCTGATGACCGCTTACGGGATTTGGATATGATATTGGGATAATTGACGACCCTGTGAAGAATAGAGAGGAAGCAAACAGTCCTACGTATAGGCAAAACGTTATCTCTCGATATGATAGCGTTTTCAACACGAGACAGATGAGTTCAAACTCTGCACAGATTATTGTAATGACCAGACGGCACACGGACGACTTGGTTTGAATACTGCTAGAGAGGGAAAGACAGATGGTAAAGGAGTGAAGTTTGCCGCCGAATTACGAGCCACGAACAGTAATATCCATTGAAGCATTGCAACCAAACCCAGACCGAGATAATTATTCGGAGCATTGACCGAGAGGGAAGTATTTATCATTTCGACCAGAGAGGTTTACCGTTGAAGATTTACTCGAGAAGAAAAAGACGGCACCACTAGAGTTTGCAGCATTGTATATGCAAGACCCTATTGGAGCAATGGGAAGTATTTTCAACCCTCAGAATTATTTACCTTTTTTGGAAAGTGATTTTGAAGGAGACAAGCCACGCTTTCTTAAGGAAGATGTAGAACTGTGAATATTCGTAGACCCTGCAATGTCTACAGACCCTACATCTTCTGATACGTCTATCTTCGTTCTGTGAAGGCATAGGATAACTAAACATCTCTTCATATTCGATATGCGAGCAAATACCGATAGTCCCACCGTAAGCATTGATTATATCTTTATGATTGCGGAGAGGTGGAGGATGAGAGGATTCTACATTGCTATGATTAGCATTGAAGAGGTGCATTTAAATAAGGGAATGGCTGCTTTCATTGAGTTATTCCGTAAGCAACAGACAATAAGAGGGACAAATTACTTACTTCACCTCTACCACCCAGAGGGCAAGAAGATTGATAGGATTAGATACAACCTAGAGCCTGCTATCAACAACAGAGAAGTCTACTTCATCCAAAACACCTATTCAACAGACTTTGAGAAGCTGTATAGGCAACTGCAACAATTCCCTAATTCAGACAAGCTGGATGTGATAGATGTATTTGCTCAGGGAGTGGATGTATGGAGGCATAGAGGAGATTTACAGAACCCAAACCAAAAAGCAAAAAAGACAAGAGAAGCGATATATAATCCATTGACGGGAAGATTTGAGTAGTTAAGAATGTTACAGAAGATTTCGGAAGATTATTCAGAAGATTCAGAAGATTTTATTTGTTAATTATTATAAATGGAAGACAAGAAAACTAAGCGTTCAATTAGCGATTATGAAGAATTATTTGCACTCACCTTTGTACCTCATCGGTCAAGCGAAGAGAGGAAGAATGAGAGAATTTCTAATTTTCTCACGCTCTCTAAAACTATAAAGCAAATCATTATTGACTATCTGGAAGAGTATAAGAATGAGACTATAACCGATACAATGAGGAAATTTCCCAATGATGTGCAGGCTATCCAGTTTCGTAATGGTTCGCTGAGTGCGATTGCTTCACTAGTACAATCAATAAAACAATCAATGAAAACGGAATATTTTGACGCGGTTGAATGAAAATTCAAAGACAAAGATGGCAGAGATGAAGCTAGGAAAAAGAAACGCAAGTAAAGAAAGTCTTGCAATTTGAAAAAAATGTTTATGCTAATTTTATTACTCCTAACCATATAAAACTATGACGGAAAAAAAAGAAACCAACGCCCAGACTACAGAAAACGAGGAGGTGAAAACCAACCCTCAATGAGAGACGGCACAACAACCTGAAGGTCAACAGGAAGAAAAAATTGACCGAGAACAAGAGGACGCATTCAAAAAGCACCCGTGATACATCAAGCATAATGCTAATGTAGAAAAGGGTATCCAACAGCTAAACCAACAGAAGAAGGAGGCTGAAAAAATGAATGAGGAAATCTTGGAGAGTGTATTTCAAGTAGCCAACGAACCAGAAAAGCTGATTGAAATTCACGAACAAAATCCTGAACTTGCTCAGAAAATCCTTACGAAAATGGGGATAACGATAGAGCAATATCAGGTAGAGAAATTGTGATACGATAAACCCAAAATCTACTCTAAACAGAGGTCTGAGGAGGAGATTATCGCTGAGTACAAACACAAGCAGCAAAAAGCTGATATGGAAACACGTTTTGATAAGCGAATGAATGAAATCCCACTGCCAGCCGAACAGAAAGAAAAAATCATCGAAGAGTACAAAGACTTGGTAGGTGATAAACCTCTCTCTGAAGAAGTACAGCAGAAAAGATTTAAGGCTGCTTATTACACGATTGTAGGTGAAAAGTACGATAGCGAGGAGAAAATCATTAAATCGCAAGCGTCTCTGGGTACAGGAAATACCAGCAAAGGCACAAAGAGTAAAGTATTGCAAGACAATACTCAATACTTACGTGATTGTGGGTATTTAAAGGACTAAGAAGTCTGATTTATTTTACTAATCTTCTTACTTATGTTTTTATTCAACACTTATAGGGTATTTAGCGATGACTACAGAAGTATTGAGATACCAGCAGTAGACAATACTGCCTACGAAAACGGTATGCCAATTACTCAACTCAATGGTCTGGCTGTGCCTATTACGGATAGCACCCAAAGAATAGATTTTGTTTCTTTTTCTAAGAAAACAACAAAAGAAAACGAGGTGGTTCTCGTGAAAGAACCGATTGCCGATAATACTCGGAAAATTAAGTCTGTCGCTCCTCTCACCTTAGCACAAATTGGGACACTCTTTGCGGTAACTTTCGAGGATGACGAGACTGACCCTAACTACGGATATTTAGCTACGGTAGCTGCTACGGATGACTATGCACAGCTCAAGCTCATATCAGTATTTGAGGGGGGAAAATTTGGTGAGTTTGAAATTATCAAATCTCAACCTATTGCACCCATTGAATAAGATTTTATCTATTAAACTATTACTACTATGCCTAATATAACAGGAGAAGCCTACTTTAACAACGGGATAACCGTTGCTGGAGGAGGTAATGAAGTCCTCTTTGGACTCCTCTCGGATGTCGCTAATCAAAAGGACATTATGAGAGATTTCGAAACGAATATGGAAAAAATGGGATACGTAAACCAAATTGCCCAATCAAAAGACGAAAAATTTACACAAATCGCTCCACCTGAGGAAATGGACGATTTGGTAGAAGACGGAGTAAAGCCTGAACTAGAGAGCGAAAAAATGCCCAATAAAGGATACCTCGTGAAAGAATACGGGAATAAGATTAAGATTTCCAAGTTGATGAGAAAATGGCTCGAAAGAAACGAGTATATCGGAAACGCAAGTAGCGATGTACAAGCAGAATTTAGGCAATTATTCAACGGAGCTAATAATCTCATCTATTCCGCTAAAATGAGGATGGCGATGGAAATGCTGAAAGTCTGGACAAAAGGATTTGGTGAACCTACTTCTGAGTATGGAGCAGGAAGCCCTACACCTCACGGACTACCGCTTTTCTCTGTTCATCACCCTTTCAAAAGGTATTCAGGAGAATACAGAAATATGGGAAGTGGTGCCTACTTAAATGCTCCGCTTACTGCTGACAGTTTGCAGGATTCTTTAGAGTGTTTCAATACAGAGATAAAAGGAGAAAACGGACACGGAATCATTACTGCTAAAAAAAGTTATAAACTCTTCATCTCTCGCAAAAACCTGAATAATGCAAGAAGAATTCTGAATGCTACTCAAAGTGGGACGCCTAGTCCTTGGTCTGGGGTAGGTGTGAATGCCAATCAGACGAACCAATTTATCTGGAATGGTAACACGGTAGAAATTGTAGTATTGGAGTATTTGGGTGATAAAGATAAATACGGAAACTCCATAGGTTCTCCTTCAATGCGGTTTGTACTGAATGAAGAGCCTATGCTTATCACAAGAGCATTTAGAAAGATTGAATTGCGACCACTTGAACTCAATAACTGGATGAATGAAGATACAGGAAGTATGTTTGTGGGTGCTGACTGTGCTAAAGCATTTGACCACTATGGAGCTGAAGTTGCAATATTCGGTTCCAAGGGTGATGGTGATACAAGCTACAGTTACTAATTGTCTGATGTTCTCATCTATAAGAGACCTCGTCCTACGGGATGGGGTATCTGAATAGGTTGGAATACCGTTGGATGTTTTAGGACAGGGCAAGCCCTGTCCCTACATTGGTATCCTTAGGGCGAGCCCTATCCCTACAAAAAATTATTTATTTCTTATTATATATACTTATGGCAACAAGAACAGATATAGACAACCCCTTGAAAACGTTCTCCTACTCTTACTGGAGTACGCTCAAAAGGATTGACCCCGTGAAAGCGGAAGAGTACAGAAGAAAGATGACAGGGAGTTGAATCAAAGAAGATACGACAGAAGAAAATCCTGAAGGACAAACTCCTGAAGGACAAACTCCAACAGTTGAAACGTGAGCAAGTAATCCTGAAGGAGCTCCACAAGAAGGCGTTGAGGGTGCCCCTTCCATTGAGAATGACGGTAAAGCAGCACAAAACACTTCAGGAGATGCTCCCAGTGGTGATTGAGCCGTGAACGCTGGCGTATGAGATGTTACCAAGACATCTGAAGAGTGAGGAAAAACTGACACTTGAAACGATACAGAAAGCGACTTGAGTAAGGAACAGATTAAAGAACTAAAAGCAAAGTTGCTTGAGAATGGTGTGAAGAATGCAAATTTTTTACCAGCAGAAAAAGCGATAGAAAAAGCAAAGGAACTTGGGCTGATATAACCCCCCTGTCCTTCGGACATCCCCCCTTATCAAGGGGGAGCAACAAAAGGTACAGAGAAAAGTACCAAATTCATAAGGAGGTGAAAAACTAAACCTTGTGAGACTTAACCGTTTTACATCGTACACCTTCTTTTTATGCCAAACACACTTCAGCAAGTAGTAGATGCAGTCTATGTCAATCTCTCTGTAGATAACGATTCTGAAACCTACCCATTTTCAAGGGTAATAGACAAAATTCAGTCGGTGATTGAGCAGGTTTGTAATCGTCAGGTTTTTAATCTGATTAAGCAAACGATTATTAAAGGTGGTGATTTACGTTTCCTGAGGAAACAGGTTGCTATTGAGCATTATTTCAAAATCCCAGTAGCGAAAGCTGCAGAGGTAGGAGATACTAATATTTTCATCACTTCAGCAACTAAACGACCTCAAACGGGGTTTATTTCCGTTTTCGACCAAGTTTTTTGATACCAACTACTGAATAATCCTACTTTGTGAACCTTCCTACATTTAGACGCCCCTCTCCAAGCGAGTCTGAAATCGTGAGATATGATAGAAATAGTGTACCGTGTCCCTGATGATGCATCAGATACCTTTGAGCTTTATGAGCAGGTTTCAAATGGTGAGAAGTACAAAGTACCGTATTCAGACTTTCGCTATCCTAATGACACAAGCTACTACTGGACGGTAGTAGGAAGAAACGAGAATGGAGACAATTTTGTGAAACTCCATACTTCAGGACAGTACAAGAGGTACTGGCTCTACTACTACCAAAAAGTAGAGCGTTTTGCTGATTTGACGAAATATATTGTACTCCCTGACAACTACGGGATAGAGATAGTAGCTCCGATAGCTACAGGTGAGTTGCTGTACGAGACAGAAGAGAATTTAGCATCTCAGACTTTTCTCAATGAGGGATACGGGAAATTAGTCAGCTTTTACAACAAGTTTTCAACGTTCAACAAGGACAGTAGAAGAAGTATTAAATTTGAGAGAGGATTTGATACGGGAATACTGCTATTTCGTTC
>JAITQZ010000096.1 GCA_031288635.1 Candidatus Peribacteria bacterium
GATAGAATAACTTCCGCATTTTTTACATTTTCTTTGGTACATTTTGAAAAAATAGTAGATAAAACAATTATCTACTACTCTTTTCCTTCTTTTTAGCCACACATTTTTTTAATTATACCGAAATAGAGTATGAGCTACTCCCAGAATCTAACAAAGAAACCTATTCCATTATAAAGAAGGTAGCTGTTGTTCTCCTTCTTGCCATGGTTTTGCTAAGCTTAATTCTAAAGCTGGCTGGAAATAATTGGGGAGCAATTATACAGACAATGCTAATTGGGGCTATTGGGATAATGATAGTAATGGGACTAGGCTTTCTCTCTATCCTGGTACCCAACTGGGTACGAATGAGAAGGATTAGAAAACAACTAAAGAAGCTCGTTTAAGAGCTTCTTTTTGCGAGTGGTTTTATGCTATAACGATATTCATAATTTTTCATGGTAGGTAAATTATTTTTTTTACTTCACTAGTAGTTAGGTAGGTATTTAGTTTTTCTGTGCCTTTTATTAGCTCCAAAACTTTTTCCTGACTGGCAGTTGGTGAGACTTCAAGGGTTCCGCGGACTTTTCCGTTGAACTGGATAGCAAGGATTACGGTGTCGGAAATCAGCTTTGTTTCGTCTCGTTGGGGTCGTTTTGCTTTGGTGAAGATAGAGAATTTGTTGCCTAGGAGGCTTCGAAATTCTTCGGCAAGATGGGGTGCAAAGGGTGCAAGGAGGATGATGAAGGTTTCAAAAAGCTGACGGCTAATGGTGTTTTGCTCGCTGAGGGCGTTTGCTAAAATCATAAATTGCGAAATGGTGGTGTTGAAACGGAAGGCGTCGATGTCTTCGGTCGTTTTTTTGATGGTTTGATGGAGGAGGGTTTCGATGTGTTTGGGGGCTGTAACGGTTTTTTGGGGTATTTCAACCCCGCTGGTCGCGGGGTTCGGACGAGGCACCCCGCAGTTTTGCGGGGTTCAGCCATCGTCCCTACTGTCATCGTTCGTTATCGGACGGTTTATTGAACCGTCCCTACATTGGGTGTTGTTGTTTGGATGGGTTAATGATGTATCTACTTTGTCCCGTAATGCTACGACTTTATCCAAAAACTTTCTCACTCCTTTCAATCCGTTGGTATTTCGTGAAATGAATTGGTCAAAGGGTCCCATAAACATTTCGTACATTCTGAATGCGTCAGCTCCATATTCGGCGATGACGTCATCGGGATTGACGACATTTCATCGTCTTTTCGACATTTTACGACCGTCTTGTGCCATAATGAGTCAGACTTTTTCATATCTTTGAAAAGGTTCTTGTTGGCTGACGACACCAATGTCATAGAGGAATTTTTGCCAAAATCTTGCGTAAATCATATGTCTGGTTACGTGTTCTGCACCACCAACATAGACATCTACGTTTTTTCGATAGTGTTCGTTTTCTTTGTTGACTAGGGTTTGGTCATTTTTCGGGTCCATATATCTTAATCGGTACCGACTGGAACCTGCTCGTCCGGGCATGGTGTTGCTTTCTCTTTTTGCTTCGTTTCAGCAGATGGGACATGTTGTTTTCATTCGCCAATCTACATCATCCAAGGGCCCTTCTTCTCTGCCGGTCGGTTCGTAATTGTCAATGTCTGGTAGAGTGAGAGGTAAAGCTGATTCTGGAAGTGGATTGACTTTACTAATATCGATTAGTTCAAACCTTCGTCCAACGAGTCCGTTAGTTTCTATTTTTTCTATATATCACGGAGTGAAGTTGTAGTGTTCTTTGAGGTCTTCAACAGTCTTTACCGATTTGAATTGTTGTTTGTTTCGATAAATTTCTGCTAAGGTAGGAGCAGTAAAGAGTTCTTCAAAGTTTTTTCGTTCAAATTTTTCTGTGATTTTTGCATACAGTACTTCATTAGTTTCTTTATTTACCATTTTTAGAACCTCACCAACTTTTATATTCCCAAAATATCTTTCTGGTTCTTCAGGGTTTAATGCTCTGGTTTCTATGGTTTTTTTTTGGGTTTTTATCCCTTCTCGGGTGTCTTGGTCATAGAAGTTGATGGTATGCAGTTTACCCCCCTTCTGAAGGGGGGCTTCTCCGCAATGTTTACAAAACACTACAGGAAATGGTTCACCCCAATATCTTTGGCGAGAAAACACCCAATCCTGAATTTTATAATTGCTTTTTTCTCCTCCGAGGTTTCTTTCTGCGAGTCGTTGTTGCATTGCTTTGATGGCTTCATCGCTCGTTAGTCAGGTGAAGTCTCAGGAGTTTATCAATCTTCACTTTTCACAAAAAGCAGTCTCTCATTCCACGAAAGCCTTAATTCAAGTAAGATTGTCTTTATGAGTCACTTGTTCCAATGCTTCTTGATAAGTCAACCATATTGCCTCTTGTTTTTCCTTTTCTTCATCCGCAACACTCAGAGGTGTTTCATCAATAAGTTCCAGCACAACATCGTGAGTAATCTTTTGCCTCCAGACATTCTTATTTTCTGCAAAGAAATTGCTTTCTGCTATTCGTCAAATAGTGTGGAGGGCTTTTGTTTTGTATCCTGTTTCTTCCAATACTTCTCTTTCTGCTGCCTGTAAAGGAGTTTCTCCTTCATCAATACCTCCTACTATTGGTGCAATCCAACCGAATTTTTTGAACCTCACAAATAAAAACTTTCCATCTGATTTTCTCTGAATAACTGCGTTTATCGTTTCCCTACGTTCAGCCTTTTCATTTGGTGTTCATTCTATGGGCATAATACTTTGTACAATCGGAATATCGTACTTTTTCGCAAATTCAAAATCTCTTTCATCGTGAGCGGGAACTGCCATTACTACTCCCGTTCCGTAGTTTGCTAAGACATAATCACCGATGAAGATTGGAACTTCTTTTCCGCTGAATGGATTTATCGCGTAAGCTCCCGTAAATTGTCCGGTTTTCTCCTTTTGGAGTTCGGTTCTTTCGAGTTGGGTTTTGTATTTTGCTTGCTGTTTGTAGGCTTCAACGGGTTCGCGGTATTCATCGGTGGTGATTTGGTCAACCAATGGGTGTTCTGGTGCCATTACGACGAAGGTCATCCCGAAGACGGTATCTATACGGGTGGTAAAGACTCTGAACTTCCCTCCTTCTGAAGGAGGGGTAGGGGAGGTTCGTCCAGAGAGTTCATTTTGTACTGAACCCCCCGTCGCTTCGCTCCTTCCCCCCTTCATAAGGGGGGTTGCAACAACCATTTCAAATTCTGTTCCACTACTTTTTCAAATCCGATTTCTTTCTAATTCTTTCATACTTTCGTCCCAATGTAATTCGTCCAATCCTTCCAATAATCTATCTGCATATTTCGTAATTCTCAATACCCATTGTCTCATCGGTCTTTGCTCAACTTCACTGCCACATCTTTCACATTTTCCGTCTTCCAAATCTTCGTTTGCGAGTCCAGTTTTGCAATGTGGACATCGGTTGATGGGTTTGTAGTCAATGTAGGCTAAACGAACGTCGTTAGGATTTTCTCCTTTGTATTCGGAAATGGGGCGAGCCTGCTTTTTCTCCTCATCGTAATAATGAGTATAGAGCTGCAAGAATATCCATTGTGTCCACTTGAAATACTCAGGGTCAGCAGTACTAAAGCTTCTCTCTCGGTCATAGGAAAATCAGATTTTTTCTAATTGTTGTTTATAATAAGTGATATTTTTGGTTGCAACATCTTGGGGTTTCATTTTATTGTCTATAGCATATTGTTCTGTTCCCAGTCCGAACGTGTCGAATCCCATAGGATGAAGTACAGAAAAACCTTCTAACATTTTTTTTCTAGCTAGCGTATCAGTAGCAACAAATCCTTTCGGGTGTCCTACGTGTAATCCTGCTCCTGAAGGATATGGAAACATATCTAAAATATAAAATTTTGCTTTCTGCGGGTCTTCGGCGACTTTGTAGACTTGTTCGGAAGCCCGTTTTTCTTGTCGTTTCTTTTCCATTGCGTTGAAGTTGATTTGCATCGTGAATTCGAAAAAATATAAAGAATGTAGTAAAAATACTCTTTATGGGGTTGAAATCAAGATGAAAATACCTATAGAAAAGGTATGCGTATTTCTCTATTTCATAAACCCGCTTTGTATTGGACCTTGTTAGCGATAGTGCTTTTGGCTCTCGCTGGGGGATTTTGGTATGTAAATGCTTTCCATTCGGCGTCTGAAAAAGCTGAAAAAAATGCTGTGGTATTGGTGACTGAAACTGCACCTACAGAAGTAGAAGTGGTTTTGGGAGGAGAGGTTTCTGAGGAAGAAATGGTGAATGAAGAAGTAGGAGAGGAGAGTAATCTTGTTTCTCAAGTGCAACCAACGGTGGAAAAAGCTGAACTGCCAAAAGAATTGCCTTCAGAGGAGACTTTTGAAGAGATTGGACTGCTAGAAAATGACCTTTCAGAGTGAGCGGATGAAGAAATAGAAGTTATTTTTGAATGTGAGACGGGTGATGAAGGGCGAGAATAGCCTGTTTTACTCAATCATTTCTTTTTCAATCATTTTCTTTCCATAACGGAATACTTTAACAGGCTTTAACAGGAGGAATATTAGAAAGCCGATTACACTGATGACTCGCAGTAAGATTTTGAAAACTCCGATTAAAATAAAGTACATTAGTGCTATTACCGCCAATTGAAAACCTTCATTTACTTGGGTAGTTTTGAGTTTTCCCATTAGAAATTCACAACTATTTTTACTGATTGAATCGCTCAGCTCTCCGACTTGGGAAGTGAAAAAAGATTTTGTGTTTTCAAAAAATTGTTCGATTTCAGATTTTTCTGGTTGTGAGGGGGAGGTGGTTTTGATAGGAGTTTTATTAGGGGTCAGCTTTTTGAACATTTCGCTTCCTACGAGTTGGTCGGAAAACTGTATTAAATCTTCGCACGTGAAAGGGATTGCGGAGTATCTCCCGAGCATTAATACACTAAAGAATAGGGTTAAAATTGCTGCAATGGTGTATCCTCCTTCCGTAAAGTAAGCGAATGCTGAGAAACGGATTCTATTTTTTAGTTGGAGAAAGAGGAAAAAAAGCAGGAGCCCGATTGCGAGGTTAAACAGAAGGATTTCTCCATAGGAATGTCGCGTCTCTCCTCCTAAAAAGATTCATTCCCCGATGGTCAAGAGGAATACTACTATCCGTATCTTTCGATGGCGAAGTGGATACAAGTCAATTGCGAGAAAGTACAGCGAAAGAAAAAGCACAATAAAGCTGACTAACGGAATTAAAATAGTGTTTGTTGCAAACAAGGTAAATATACACATTCCGTAAGCAAGCAAGGTTAGGAGTCCTGTAAGTGTGAAACGGACTTTTTTATGGAGGGTCATCACTTATGAGGGGGTAAGTAAAACGTGGAGTATTTCTTTTCCGTAGCGTATCAAAATGAGGAATGCAACAATCATTCCAGGCAGGAAAGGAAGGTTTGATGGTGTTGCGTTCTTATGGAGGGCGAAAAGGAGCATAAACGAAAACAGACAGGAGATGATGAGATAGCTAGAAAGGAAGTAGACCCGTTCCACGACGGATGAAAGAGGAAGAAAGACTTGTATTACGCTTCCCAATATTCCTGCAGCTAGTACATCGCCAAATCCAAATCCTTCAGCCTTTTTTTTGTATTTTATGTATGCTATTGCTTTGCCTAAAAAGTAAATGACGAGGAATACGCAGAAAAAAATTACGGTTCCTTGCAATGCTTTCCGTAGGTTGTAGCCTCGTCCTCGTTGAGAGCAGAAAGACAGGAGGAGAAAAAGCAGACTGGCGGTGAGATGAAGTTCGTATTGTTTTAGGTCATACAATGCGATGAGAAATAGCAACCATATTCCTATGGTGGGGATACTGGCTTGTTGTATTCGTTCTGTTGGTTGTGGCATTCCTAGTGTTCGTCGTGTCCCTAGGAAGATTATTACGGTTCAGATTTCTAAAGTTGGGTACCATCGAGAGAGTTTGGTGTTGCAATAACGGCATTTCCCCTTTTGAGAGAAGAAGCTTCGGAGCGGGAGTAAATCTGTTGTTCATAGGGTATGATGGCAATGTCTACATTCCGAGCGACCAAAGAAAAAGCCTTTCAATGTCTGTCGATTTGGCAATTCTCCCAAACGAAAAAAAATCACGGACCCAAAGGAGCCAAAAACCAGACCTAAGAGGATGAGCAGGAGAATATTGAGCGGGAGCATAGAGATTGGGGGATGATAAAATGATTTTTTATATGGAGTGAAGAAAAGAATTTTTGAGATACTATTTCTTATTCTTTTTGTAGATATTCTCAAGAAGATAAATCGTCTCGTAAGGGGTTATTTTCTTCAGTTAAAGCAATTTTTTTTGCTCTTGACCGTCATTTTATCTTTTTTTCACAAGCAATAGCATCAGTGATTAAGTCGAATGTTTGAAACCAAACCAAACGATGGATATGGTACTTTTTAGTAAATCATTCATTTTCTTCTCTTTTATGTTGTTGGACTCTTTTATGAAGGTTAGAAGTTACACCAACGTATAAGATTCCTTATTTTTTACTTGCTAGGATATATATATCAATATCTTTTCATTAGTATAAGGAGAGGTAAAAGATTTATAGAAGTATTGTTATTCTTTTGGGAGAAGGATTTTTATCTACAGAGATTCTTCACTATGGCTCGCAAGCGTCGCCTCCGTTCAGAATGACGAGCCCCTAGAAGAGGTCTCGATTCTTTTGTCATTGAATGGTAAAGTTCAATAAAAGAGGTCTTTAAGATTTCACTTTGTTTCTCGGAATGGCGATATGCGAGGAGGAACGTTTCATTCTGGCACTAATGACTTTTGAAATATTATAACAGAGTTCACTCAGGAGGTACATTTGGTGGAGGGAAATGACTTTCCACAGTGAAATGCCTGCTTTTAGGGTGGAAAAATCAATCTCTGCATCACAGACGTAGTCTGGAGAGCCTTCTCGTTCGGGTAAATGTTCTTTGTAGACGAAATGGAGACGGATTTTTTTTATTGCGGTTTTTTTCTGTCCTTTGGGGTCTTTTTTACTTGCGAGGAAAATTTTCTGTTTTTGGAAATCTTCTGCTTGGATGAGGAGTGATGGGGTACTAGAATGGCTTAGCACATTACGCAGAAAACGGATGGTTTGCTCAAATGCGAGATATTGTTCGTTGAAAATGGTTTTTAAGGTGTTGCGAAAGGTGGGGACATTTTCTATCATCTCTCTCATTACGGAAAAAATCCCACGGAAAGCAGAGATTTCTGTGAGATAGCCAAAAACATTTTTGGAAGTAGAATGTTTGTGGATTTCGGAGAGTAAGGAAGATGTTAATTCTGCATTGATAGCAAAGGTACTATGTTCTCCTGTAGGAATACTGAGATGATGAGGGAGAGAGAGTAGTCTGCTTTTTGCTTGAGCTTCAAAAAACTTTCCGAGAGAGAGAAATTTGTAATACCCTTGTAAGAGTTCTAGATAAGCGAGCATTAGGGAAAGAAAGATAAAAATTACTAGCAATATACGTATTTTTTCAGAAATTACTAGCAAATCTTTTTGTAGGGGGCAGATTTCTGGGTAGGAGTAAAAAATCTTTCAAAAAAGTTGCTTTTTTTTGCATTCTCGGATATACTAAAGAGACTTTAGATTTTAGTAAAATTCTGATGAAAGAATTTCTCTCCCCTCCCAAGAAAAAAATACCGTTTTCCCAGAAGTTTTTGGGAAAAACAAAGTTTCATATTAGAAAACCTTTGGAATGTTCTGTAGGAGGTGTGTGGACGAGATGGGGAATTTATGGATTGATTGTGTTTTTCTGTGGGGTAGTCGTGTTTCATTTTCACCCAGCAAGTAATCAAAAATTTCAGTCTCAATTTGAAAAAAAGGAAACAGGCGTTTCTCAGCTGGCTTATCTTTTTTATGATGCGGAGGGAAATGTTTATGATGTTTTTGGCACTCAAGGTGAACACGGTGTTCCTCAGTCTTGGGAGTATCTTTTTGAAGGGGTAGAAGTGATGACAGGGAATGATGAGTCTGCTCCTGAAATTCAAGTTCCTGTACAGGAAGAGACTCAGTTTTCTACGGGGAGTCAGTCTTCTTCTGTTTCTGCTACTGGGACGGTAAGTACGCTTCCAAAGCCTTCCGATTCGCTTCCTGCTGATGGAGAGCCAGAGAATGTTGATTTACCTGTAGCAAAAGTGTTTCCTTATGCAGAAAAGGGGGTCGTGTGAGGGGCGTTTTTTAGTGGTGAGAAGTCTGCATTGTCAGGGGTGCTTGAGGATGTTGATGGTCTAGGGGTGCATATTATTGAAGACTACAAAACGTGTGCTACGCCTTGGGGGTATCAGTTGGCTCACTGAGAAAGTGTTTTAGCGTATCAACAAGATATGCCCACTCCAGATACGTGTAAAATTGAGAGGAGAATTTGTTTTGATGGGAAACTTTCTGGCTCTTTTGGGCAACAGTCTTGTGCTACCAATACGAAGTATTCGTATTTTCAGGAACAATTTGTGAGTTATAATACTCCTCAAAAATCGGCTCCCGTTGTCCATCCGTGAAATACTGCAGCAAATGTTTCTGATGGTAGCGTGAAAAGCTGAATTGAGGAAATTCTGGAGGTACCAAATCCTAGCGAAACTTCGTGGAAAGGGTCTCAATATCCTTTAGCTACTCCTGCAAAGGAAGTAGAACAGACTACTAGACCTTCTTTAGACTGTAAAGCTCCGTGGGGAGAAATTGTGAAACAGGGACAATTTGTGAAAGCGTATAAGCACAAAAATGGGTTTAATGATGCTCCGTGTGAGGTACAGTTGAGGACGTGTGCTGTAGGAAAATTGGAAGGAAATTATGAGCAACTGTATTGTAGGAGTCGGGATATTTCTTATATTGATTGGTTAAATGGTATTCCAAATTGGGATTTAGGATTTTCTGCAGAGAAATTGAAATGGATTCAAAAGATAAGAGAGAGTGAACTCAAGTATCAAAAGGAGTATGGAAATGCTTTGCATAGTGAGGTGTTAGAGCAGATTCTGGCAATTTTGGATACATAAATCTGTTCTATCAGAAAAGGTATATCTAGTCTGATGGAGATACCTTTTTTTCTTTCCATTGTTTTTCCCGACTAAAACCATACAACTATCATCAGATTTTTTTTATGTTTTTTATAAATATGACGCAAATAAATATGACGCAAACAGCACCTCCTATATTTCCTCCTCTTAAAAAAATTGCTCCTGCTGCTACTTCGCTGGTCAGTTTTCCGTATCACGTTGACCTTAAGGAGATGAAAGATTTGGAGAGATATTATATTGGTCATCTGAGTTTTAAGGAGCTGTTGGCATCTGTGCTTTTTAATAAGAAGATTATTTTGGTTTTTTCTAGTAAGCCGAAACTGGATATTGCAAAAAACCTCCTCTATGATATGGGTATTAAAAATATTTGATTTGCTAGAGAAGAGCAAACGATATCGGGTGAAAAGTTTCAAAAATTTTTGGGAAAGGAACCGTTTAATCAATTTGAGCTTTATTTTATTCTCAAATACTGTTCCCATTTGTTTCAAGGGTATGGGGTCTTGGATTTGAATAGTAAAGGAGATTATATGGTGTATAATCTGATTAAGGATGAAAGGCAGGTTGTGAAATATCCGGTAGTTTTGACTACCCATCACGGTTTGTATTCGATTTTGGAAAAGGACGAGCATACCTATGCAGATTTTGATATTGTATTTTTCGATGTGGAGTGGTGGTATAGAAATTATAATGCATATCTTTCGAGAACTTGTGATTTGTATTATATTCAGAATTTTGTTGATATGCTGATGTATAAGTATAACAACATTGCTTCTTCCAATGGAGATACTAAAGGCAAGCAGACACTTTCCGATTTCGATATGTTTTTCACGATGTTTCTCGGAATTTTGTGGACGGATACGAAGAAACTTTTTTTGGGGCGTGCGGAGGATGACCTCATTATTAATCCTCTTGCTAATCATCCTGATTTCTATCAGACGAATTTATTGCTTCCCAAGCTGAAAGCGTTCAAAGAACCTTTGCAAATGACTTTGTCTGAGCAGGATTTTCAAACGTTATGGAAGCAAATTGAGCATTTTCTTACGATTACTGAAACGATTGCCAAGGTGCAGAGAAAAATGTATGGGCAGACAGGTTCAGATTTCTATTTTCTTTTTTCTGAGGACGCAAAATTTACCAATCGAGATGAGTTCAAAGAACTGTTTCATAGAAATCATATTGTTTTTTTGTCCAATCATGAAAAAGGGTATAAAAAGCTGGTTGAGGCTCCGCTTCCCCCTTTTCGTAGTCTTACACATATTACTACCCTTGGAGGATTGGAGACAAAACTTTCTGAACTGTCCGCAGCGAAAAATGCTATTTTCATTATTTCGACCGTGAAAGATGAGTCTAGAGAGATTTTTGAGGCTCTGCAGAAAATGCGTTTCCTTGCTGACTATGAATTACTCGTGGAGAATATTACGGGGGGAGCAGGAAAAAATATGTATAAAGCCAATAAAAAGCAGAAGAAAATTCTGGTGGGAGGCTATAATTTTCTGATGATGTGTTATGCCCAGAAAATTCGTTTTGATGAAATTTTGGTGTGGAATGTTAGAGGGTCTAATTCAGAAGTGATTTTAAGTGATGTGAAGTGGTATCAACCGAAATAAGTGTTGTAGGTAGGATGGGGTATTTTATGGGGAATTTACGTAGATGTTATTTTATGAAGGCTTTTACAATTCTGATATTAAAATGGAAGGTCTGTACCTCTTCAAAGGTCAGTCGGTCTCCAAATTCAGCTTGTAAGATTTCTACTTGTCGGGTCATCATTTCGAGAAACATTGTGAGAGGAAAGAGGAAAGAGGAAAGTTGAAAGTTTTTGATTTGTTGAAACATCTCTCTATACGGGTCTAGTCCGTCCGTTCCACCGACGAAGGCGAGGCGTGGTTCTCGTTTTTGGACGTTCTCGAGAGCGTTGGTATCGAAGGTTTCATCGGGGATGTAGGGGAGATTTGCTACTAAAATGAGGTCGGAGGATTGGTTCAGCTGATTTCAGAGTGTTGGTGAGAGGAAGGAAGCGAGGTTGGATTTGAGGAATTGGGTTTGGTAGGTGGTGGGGTGAGGGATGAGGGTGGTGTAGTTTTTTTTGGCAACGTTTAAGGCTTCTTCTGAAATATCTGTGAGATAGGCTTTTTGAAAAAAGGTGGGATTTTGGAGAAGGATAGAAATGCCTAGTATTCCAGACCCTGTTCCGATGTCTACCAGTATTCAGCAATCAGGTTTTTTTTGCTGTTGGATTCGTTCACTGACGGCTGTAATCATATATTCGGTCTCTGGGCGAGGGATGATAGTGTGTTCGTTTACGAAAAACGGTACTCCGAAAAATTCTACGTTTCCCAGAATGTATTCTAAAGGCTTTTTTTCGATGGTGTAGGCGTGATAGTCTTGTTGGATTTGATGAAGTTGTTGGTCTGTGAGAGTATCGTCTAGGTGGAGCCATAGTTGTTCTCTCGTTAGTCAGAAGTGAGCTTGGAGGAGTTTTTCCAATACGAATTTTTGTTTGTAGTCAGGCTGTTGGAGGAGCTGTTGGATGGTCATTTCTTTTTGTGAACAAAAAAATAAAAAAAAAGACTGTCTGAAGAGTACGGTTTCGCTGCTGGAAAGCAACCCGTTTTGTGGTTGAACTTTCTCTTGTTATTTTGGTAAGTGTTCACGGTATAAATAAAAAAGTTCTTATTTTTCCGTGGAGGTCGTCATTCAGAGGAGAACCAAGCTATGTTTCAATGAACTGCATTTGAATGACGAAGGAATCTCTGTAAATAAAAATTTATTTTATCCCTCAAAGGAACACTTGTCTACAAAGATTCTTCACTACCCCGCAGGGACTGTGGGACGTTCAGAGTTCCTACGGTAAATGCAAGTCGAAATAGTAAGATTAAGATCGGTTGTATTGGGTATCGTTACAGAAGATAGACCAAGCAACCAAAAGTGTTTTCTTCATCATAGCAGTAA
>JAITQZ010000097.1 GCA_031288635.1 Candidatus Peribacteria bacterium
GATAGAATAACTTCCGCATTTTTTACATTTTCTTTGGTACATTTTGAAAAAATAGTAGATAAAACAATTATCTACTACTCTTTTCCTTCTTTTTAGCCACACATTTTTTTAATTATACCCAATTTTTCAATTTTGTATATTTTCTGTCATTGGACGTAATAACTCATTACGTCGCACCGTCACTGGGGTATCTGCAAAATTATTAACAGCATTATTACTGACTTGCCATACTATTCCATCTGATTGTACCCAACCACTTCATATATCAGGGGCTGTAGTGTCAGCACGATTAAAATCATCACGGAATACGACTTGTTCCGCTGCACTTACCCTCCCTCCTCCGAAAAAAAGTAATGCTAAAAATCAGACTACTAAAACGCTGCTTTTCCATTGATTACGAAAGGGTAATTGCCTTTGGGGTAATGTTTTCATCACTGTGAAAATTTGTAAAAAAATAAAAAGGGTGTGTAGTAGCATACACCCCGCTTACTATAAAGCAGTCCAAAGAATAAGAGGACATTTTACGGTTCACGGGGTGCTGAATCCACACATAAAACCCTATAAGAGGACTTTTACGGTTGTGAACCGCAAAAAGTCCGCTTTTTCCTATAAGAAAAAATTATGTATGAATTCAGCAACCACACTATACCCTTATAGAAATGAATTGCAAGAGAAAGTGAAAAAAAACTGCAACACTCAAACTAGAAGATTGAAATTACTCTTCTCTATTTACCTGCTCAATATTCACCCCAATAGCACTCAGCTTTTTGATAATAGTATCATATCCTCTTTCGATAATCGCTTCATTGGTAATAAATGTTGTTCCCTGTGCCATAATCCCCGCAAGTACCATCGCACTTCCCCCACGAAGGTCGGTCGAAGAAACGTAGCCTCCTTTCAAACGGGTCGCTCCGAGGATGAGTGCTTGATGAGGATTAAGAATTTCTATTTTTGCTCCGAGATTTTCTAGTTCGGTGAGATAGCCAAAACGCCCTTCGTACAACGTTTCAAAAATTTTGGAAACCCCGTGGCATTGCGTCAGTAAACATCCAAAGATAGACTGCAAATCACTAGGAAATCCAGGAAAAATTCTGACTTCCAATTTTTTCACTGCTTTATAATGCGGTTTATTAAAGGAATCAACCTTAATGGTATGTTTGTCAAGAATGCGGAAATTGATGCCAATTTTATCGGCAATACTGTACATCGCAGACAGGTCGTCTACATTCATATTTGTAATTGTTAATTCAGCATTGTCAGCACCTGCTCCAATGGCAAAATACGTTCCCGCTTCAATATAATCGCTCACGATGGTAAAGTCAGCATTTTTTATCTCCTTATGTTTTACAGGTTTCACAGTAATAGTGTGGTCAATCCCAAGTGTTAGGTCTGCTCCCGTGTTGTTCAAAAATTCAATCAGATTTTTTACGTGCGGCTCCGTCGCAACTTGGTAGATATTCACTTCATAGTCCAAATCAGGCAAAAAAGCTAGATAGATAATGAGGGCTTCAACCGCTGTCACGGAGAATTCCTGCAGCATAATATTTCTTTTTGGCATTCCCGTAACTTTGAACACTTTGTATTCTCCCTCGTAGGAAATTGACACTCCCGCTTTCATTAATGCATCGTCAAAGGTATCTAGTGGTCTTTTCCCGATATTACATCCACCACTGCCCACAAAGTGGACTTCTCCGTATTTAATCAATCCTAGCGGGATTAACAAAATGGAAGCACGAAACTTCTTCGCCAAATCATTTGTAAGGTCAAAGTAGCCTTTGGAAGTGATTAATGCAGTTTCTGCGAGAGCTTCCAAATTGCTGATGTCGCTAATGTGTGGCTTATTGTGAAGTTTTACCGCATTATCTAGGAGATAATTAGCTGAAACAATCGGCAGAGCAGCGTTTTTGCTACCAGAAATTGTGATTTCGCCAGAGAGGTTTGGAGAATAAGAGAGTTTGTACATAGGAAAATCTAAAAAATAAAGGTTTCATTATTATCAATTCCAAAGAAAGAGGGATTATTCCCCCTCTCCTAAGCTTTCTGCAACGTGTCCAGCAATCTTGATAGACGGATTGAGTGTTTTCAATCCGATATTCCAGCTGGCAGGACAAGCGTGTCCGGGATTATTTTTAATAAAATCCAGACTTCTAATTTTTCTCAATAATTCATTAGAGGCTCTTCCCATTGGTTCCGTGAGGATTTCAATTGATTTAATTACTCCGTCCGGAGAGATAATGAAGGTTCCTCTTTCGCTGTTTCCAGAGGTAGCGTTCCACGTATTGAAACGTCTGGAGATTTCCCCTTTCCTATCGCTAATCATTGGGATTTTGTAGTCTGCCAGTAAATGTTCTGTTTCAATCCATCTTTTATGAGAAAAAACGGTATCCGTGCTGACAGAAAAGAGTTCTGCATTCAGACTTTTTACTTCTTCGTAAATATTCATCAAATCCTTCAATTCTGTAGGACAAACAAAGGTAAAGTCTGCAGGATAGAAGAAAAGGATGACCCATTTTCCTGCGTAGTCTGCAAGAGATTTAGTTTCTACTGCATCAGTAATCGGATTGTACAAGTCAAAGCTAAAGTTTTCTACTTTGCTCTCCAAGTGTAAAGTTTCAGTGGTTTCCATAGTGGTTTCTAGTAAAGAATAAAAAAAGAAATATGTAAGAATTTTAACGATGTGTTTTTACTATAAGAAAGTGAAAAAAAAGGTCAAGGAAAAGTGTTTGTAGGTTGTATGAGAAGACACTCTTTACAGCACATTTCTTTGGGGTAGCTGGGAATCGAATCCAGGACCACCCCCGCATTTACTGCGGGGTTGCTCTACCGAATGAGATACTAAAAAAAGACCCATACATTACACATTTCTTTGGGGTAGCTGGGAATCGAACCCAGGACCACTAGCTTAAAAGGCTATTGCTCTACCGACTGAGCTACTACCCCATATCTGTAGAAATTATGTAATATTATGAATCTTCCTATTCCTTCTGGGAATCGAACCCAAGACCACCCCGCACTTGCTGCGGGGTTGCTCTACCGACTAAGCTACTACCCCATCTAAGCTAATATACGCATTATAAGTATCTTTTTTATAAGATGTAATATTATTATCTCTTACACAAAACCCTTAAACTTTTTGTAAAGTTTAGAATTGATTTTCACTTTTACGCGAGAACCATCTTCCAGTCTAATCCATTTATTGATGAGATTGGGTTTGAAGGACCTTTTGGTAGCTCTCATAGAGTGAGAACGATTATTTCCGGATACGGTTTTTTTTCCCGTAAAATAGCATACTCTAGCCATTGTGCTTAAACGTAAGGCAAGTAAAAAAGATTATTCTGATTTTGTTTCTGTGGGAGCTGCAGCTTCATCAGTGGTAGTTGCAGTTTCTGCAGAAGTTTCGCTTTCTTCTTCTGGTTCATCAGAGAGGAGTGCAATAGTCACTACAGGCAACTCTATATCATCAATGATTTCTACTTTTTTGGAGACTTTCAAATCTTTTACAAAGACTACATCACTAATCGTCGTCAATCCAGAAGCATCAACTTCAATTTGGTGAGGAAGATCTTGAGGGAAGGCTTCTACTTCTACCGTATCTTTTACCAGTTGTACTCTTCCTTCATTCAATTTTTCCAGTGGAGATTCTCCTATTACAACTACTGGTACAGATGCAGTTACTTTCTCAGTTCTACTTACCGCGAGGAAGTCCGCCGTGATGATTTCATCACTGATAGCATCCAATTGAAAAGAGTTAATCAGTACCAATTGGTCTAAATCTCCTATCAATTCTACAGGCGTAGTATATCCTGATGCTTTGTAGACTTTCAAAAGGTCATTTTTTACACAGGCAATCGTCTGTGGTTCTTTGATATGTTTTCCATACACAATAGCAGGCACGAGTCCTTGCTTTCTCAGGTTTTTTACTTTCTTTCCCAAGAGATTGCGTTTTTGTACAGCAAGTTTCATTAGTAGCACATAAGCAAATTAAAAGCGTTGATACTTATTTCGTTAAATCTTTTTCTCTACGGTCAGCAGTAATTTTACTCTTTAATCTCGCATCTTTTCCAATCTTGTCTCTCATATAGTAGAGTTTTGATTTGCGAACTTTGTATTCGTCCAAGAGCAACACTTTTTCAAATTTTCCGAAAGAAAACGGATAAATTTTTTCGACCGTAATCCCAGAAGCCGTCCCTCTAATCGTGAACGTACCATCAGGATGATTTTCTTTTTTCGTTTTGATGACGAGTCCTTTGAACCTTCGAGTCCTTTCGGTAGACCCCTCTCCTACTTTTTCGTGGATTTCCAAATACATCCCTGGTTTTACAGGAAGAACGGGAGCTCCGTAGGTATCATAGACAGCTTGAAGTCTTTTGTAGTTCATTGCTTTTATAAGATTACAGAAGATTAAAAAAGAGTTTTGAAGGTGGTTATTTCGCCACGACCTTGCTATTTACGACTTTAGCTTTTCGCTTTTTTTGCTGTTCAAGCATTTTTCTTACGTCCATAATCACCACTTTTTCCACTCTCGTAAGTGCTTTATTCAGCTTTCTTTTGGCGTTGGTTCTTAGCCTCATTGGTAGTCCACTTTAGAAGATAAATCTTTGTATGACCTTTTTTCGATCACTTCTTTTACTTTCGCTGGAGCAATTCCCATTTTTTTGAGTCTTTCGATAGCTTTTTCTTTGGTCCTGATGACTCGTTTATTGTCCGCTCCGAGTTTTGCTTCTTTTCTGAGCGTTAAAATGTATCGTTCAATAGCATTTTCGTGCTTTTTACTAGATTTTTTTCTGTGCCACGTAATTTTTTTGAGGATGTGGGCTATTTTTCTTCCGTTGGTATCTCACATTGTACTATACAAGTAAAGAAGATAAATCTGAGTCTCATTTCACTACAGTGATAGAATATATACGAATTCACGAACGAAAATCAAGTCGAAATTGTGATAAAAATGTTTTTAGGTGAGAAAAAGGAGTTGCTACGTAGCAACTCCTAAAGAAAAAATCTTTTTTAACGCTAGATGTTAAAATATCAAATATCATAATTTCCAGATGAAATTTTGGATATTTTTTGACAAATCTTCTTACATTTGTGTCATAAAAAAATATAAAAAGAAAATATTTTAGTCTTAATAGGTGTAATAATGGATACAAATCTGGCTTTACAGGGAGAAAAAGGAGAAATTATTATTTACCAACCTGATGGAGCTCTCCAAAAAATCGAAGTAAAAATTGTGGGTGAAACGGCTCGACTTTCTCAAGCCAAAATGGTAGAACTCTTTGAGAGAAATCAGTCAGTAATTTCTCGTCATATCAATAATATATTCAAAGAATGAGAATTAGAAAAAAAAGCAGTTTATGCAATTTTTGCATATACTGCCAGCGACGGTAAGACCTATGAAGTTGAACATTTTAATTTAGATGTTATCATTTCTGTCGGATATCGTATTAAATCCAAAAGAGGAACAGATTTCCGTATTCGGGCGACGAAAGTATTGAAAGACTTTATGTTTAAAGGGATTGCCATTCATCAGCGTATTGAGAACTTCGAGCAATTTGCAGTAGCTACCCAAAGAAGATTTACGAAAACAGAAGAACAGCTTGATTTCTTCATCGAAAAAACACTCCCACCAAAACAAGGGATTTTCTTTGATGGAGAAGTCTTTGATGCATTTGTTTTTATCTCAGATTTGATTAAATCAGCAAAGAAAAGGATAATTCTGATTGATAACTATGTTGATGAAACCCTTTTAACGATGTTAATGCAAAGAGTAACGTGAGTGTCTGCGACCGTATATACAGAGAAGATTTCTCCATTATTCCAACTTGCTCTGAGAAAGCATAATCAACAATATGACAAGGTAGACGTGAGGAGTATACAGCATTTTCACGATCGTTTTTTAATCATTGACGAAGCAATTTATCATATCGGAGCGAGTATCAAGGACTTGGGTAAGAAAGTGTTTGCCTTTTCAAGGTTGGGCTTGGAGGCAGAAGTAATTTTAGAGAAACTCTCTACCTAACGAAAAATACTCGTATTTCCAACGAGCATTTTTTCTATTTGGTAGTTATTAATTCACATATTTTGCCATATAGGCAAAGGCTTTATTTGCTTCCGCCATTTTGTGGGCTTCTTCCTTTTTCTTTACAGCGGAACCTTGGTTTCCATATGCAGAAATGAGTTCTTCAGCCAGCTTTTTATACATTGGTTTCCCAGCTTTTCCTCTCGCAGCATCCAAAATCCGTTTTGTCGCAAAGAAAAACCTTTTTGCAGGTTTTACCTCTACAGGTACTTGGTATACGGCTCCTCCAATTCTTTTGGATTTAATCATAATATTTGGAGATGCGTTTTCGATAGCAGCTTGTACCACAATAGATGGGTTCATATGCCCGCTCTTTTTGATTTCTTTGAGAGCGTTGTCATAGATTTTTTTTGCTACAGCTTTTTTCCCATTTTTCATCAAATGATTGATTAACTTTTCTTCATTTGAATGCTGGATACCTGCATTGGTAGGTTTACTCATCAGTAAGATTAAAGTTTAAAGATTAAAGCTTATTTTCCTGCTTTTGGCCTCTTGGCTCCATAGAGAGAGCGAGACTTTTTTCTATTTGCCACAGGATTTGCATCGTATTTTCCGCGAACAATATGGTATTTCACTCCTGGTAAATCCTTTACACGACCTCCACGTACGAGTACCACACTGTGCTCCTGCAAAGAATGAGATTCTCCAGGGATGTAGGCCAATACTTCAGAAGAGTTGGAAAGTCTGACTTTTGCAAATTTTCTCTGTGCAGAATTTGGTTTCTTAGGACCCATCACGGAAACTTTGAGACATACTCCTCTCTTGAACGGAGCAGGATTTGCCACTTTTTTGTCTCCCTGAAGTTTATTGAGACCAAACTGAAGCACGGGTGCTTTGGATTTAGATTTTTTCTTTGCTCTTCCTTGTTTGATGAGCTGGTTAATCGTTGGCATTAGATACGTGTAAGCAAATAAGATAAAGTATTTTTACTACAGTGAAAGAATATATACGAATTCAGAGACAAAAATCAAGTCGAAGTTGTGATAGGTTAATTAACATTTAAAATGCACACTCAAATGATTATAGATTAGATACTTTAACTTCTAATCAAATCAACAATGAGTGTGCAAAAGAATACTAAACATTTCACCCATA
>JAITQZ010000026.1 GCA_031288635.1 Candidatus Peribacteria bacterium
TCAAAATTATTGCTTCAGGTACTTCCTCTCTGACCATAAAAAACAATATTCAAGAAACCCTTGCTGGGAGAAAAAGAATTATTACTATTCTCCCTCTGAATTTTGAGGAATTTTTGTTGTTCAAAGAGGAAAGAGAACTGTTAGATAGTCTCAATACTCTTAAAAATCTGAAAGGAAAAGGACTATCTGCTACTTTGAAATCGTACTATCTTTTGTTGGAAGAGTTTATGACGTTTGGATGATACCCTGCGGTAGTTTTGGAGAATGATGTACAAGAAAAGCAGAAGATTTTGGGAGATATTTTTGATTTGTTTATTAAAAAAGATTTGGGAGAATATTTGAGGGTAGAAAAAGTCAGAGTTGTTAGTGATATTCTGAAATATTTAGCAGTAAACAATGGAAATAAAATTAAATATGACGAAATCGCACAAAGTGCCAATATCGCTTTGCAAACGGTTAAAAATTATCTTCAGATTTTGAAAGAGTTGTTTATTTTAGTTGAATTAAAACCCTATTTTACCAATAAAAATTTGGAGCTGGTAAAGATACCTAAATGGTATTTTATTGATAATGGGGTGAGAAATTACTTTATTAAGAATTTTATTGAGTTGGAGCTCAGGCAGGATAAAGGAAATCTGTTTGAAGGATTTTTTATTGGAGAGCTTTTGAAAAAGGGAATTGACCCAGCAAGTCTGAAATATTGGAATGATAAAAATCAAAGAGAAGTAGATATTGTTATTGATACTATCAATCATTTAGAAGCATATGAATTAAAGTATAAAAAAAATCTGAATGCTGATGATTTGAATGGAGTAAAAGCGTTTGAAAAGCTCTATACTTCTGGTGCGTCATTGGTGAATTTGGATGTACAAGAAGTAAGAGATGGAATATCATTTATTCTGCCTTTCTAGGAGGTGTGTCTTTTTCATAATCCCGCTTCTTCTGTTGGTAAATGTGAGTATGTAGACTGATTTCTACACATTTTTTATTGTTTGCTTTATTTTGTACTATTTATGTGTATATTATAGTCGTAAAATAAAAAATTAGTGTTAAACAAATTAAAAAATAAAAAAAATGGGAAATAGTAAAAAAATCAAAATATGGTTAAAAATCGTAATGTTACTTGTCGGTATTGTAATCTTATTGGGAGAATCCTACTTTCTTGTTCCAATTTACGAAAAACCGTGGCTCATTATTGCATTTTATATTTGGTTTATTCCTTTTGTGGTAAACGGATTCTTATGGGGATTGATTAAGGTGATAAAAGTTGGTGAAGATGGACACGAAATACCGAGTAAGGAAACTATACTTGTTTGTATTCTTTGTCCAATAATTAACATCCTCTTTATCGTAGTATCAATTATCTGCTTGATTAAAGTGATATATGAAAGTTAGGTATAATTAAAAAAATGTGTGGCTAAAATTAGAAATTCGTGATGGCTTATTGGCTTTCACGAATTTTTTGTAATCCTTAATTTTCTCACAAAAAAGTTGCTTTTTTTAAAGGTTTGGAGTATACTTAGTAAGGTTACAGAAGATTCCAAAGATTACAGAAGATTACAGAAGATTTTTATGGGAAATCATCAGTAATCTTCTGGTCTAATCTTCTGAAATCTTCTGATTCAATTTTATCATTTTATCTCCCCTATGCTTACCAATATCCTCGAAAAGCAAGGCTTCTCACCGCTTGAAGCCAGAGTCTATCTCGCTACTTTGGAACTCGGACAAGCTCCAGCGAGCAGAATTGCTACTAAGTTGAATGAAAATCGTGTAACGGTTTACTCAGCTTTGGAGGCGATGAAAAAAAGAGACCTCGTGCTTACGGTGGTGAAAAATAAGGTTGTGCACTATTCTGCAATTTCTCCCAAATCACTTTTGAAAAATATGCAAGAAAAAGCTGACTCTTTCGCCGAAGCAATGCCGGAATTTCTTGCGTTATCGACTCTGTTTGATTCTGACAAGCCTTCTGTGCAGTTCTATGAGGGAGTTGAAGGATTGAAAATGGTCTATGAAGATACGGTAAGCGAATTTGGGTCTACGATAAAGTCTTATTTATGATATGGAAAAATTGAGAAAAATTTGAAAAGATGGCTAGACTATGTCTATCTGCCTCTCCGTATCAAACATAAGGTAGTTGCAGAGGTGTTGCTTCCTGCAAAAATCAAAGCACTTCCTGGATATGCACCATCAGATAAAAAAGACCCTGTGTCCAAACTTACAAAACTTCAATTTGTGGAAAATCCCATTTTTGATACCACCAATGAAATTGTTCTTTATGGAGGAAATAAGATAGCAATTGTGATGTTTGAAGAGTCAGAGATGATGGGATTGGTGATTAAAAGTAAGACCCTGTATGCTACCTTATCAGCTTTATTTGATTTAACTCGAGAAAGAGAGACGAATGCCTAATCTTGTTACATCCTATTGAGAACCATCTACCAAAATATTTAATCTCCAAGTCATCGGACGTGAATTATTTTCTCCCCATCAGAAAAGTCAGATTTTGAGAAATATTTTTTCTACTCCAAAATTTCCAGACGCTTCTTTTCTCTATAGAGACCATCTTGGACAACTCTATGAGAATACTGTACATCAAGCAGCGTATCATCCGTATGCAGAAGAGCTAAACTTACTTAAATATCATCAAACGCAATTGCAGTCGTATCTCAAGAAATCTATTACCGATGTGGGGTGTGGAGATGGAGCGAAAGATGTTGCTTTACTTGGAAAACATCCTCCTCAGGGGCTTACTTGCTATCTAGCAGATTATAGTGCGAAAATGCTAGAACTTGCCGATGAAAATATTCGTGAGCAATGTCCAGGCGTTCATATGGGAAACCATCAGCTGTTGAGAGATGGGTCAGCTTATCTTACTCAGTCTTTGGAGGAAAATACGTATTTGCGACTTGGAGGAACGATAGGAAATTTCTCTGATTGGGAGATTCTCGATTTTTTCAAGCAAATGGATAATAACGGTATCTTGCAAGGAAATCAGATTTTATTTTCCTATTTTTCTGCTCCGAGTGAAGAAGAAATCCCTTTAGTCGAAAGCTGGTATCGTACAGATACAGCAGAACAACGGTTTATGGCGGGGGCGGAGGCTTTGGGATTGTCTCGTGATGACTTTGAGTTTGAGGTAAGATATATATATGATTCTAGTCATTTTGTAGTGGAGAATGGGATAAAAAAATATCCCGGACAAATCCAAAATGGGCTTCGTGCAAAACGTGATGTAGATATTCCTTTGGATGATTGAAGAGTTCTTTCGGTCAAAGCAGGAGCGTTTTATCCTTTACTGATTTCTAGGAGATTTGCACAAGAAGAGATCAATCAGCTTATTCAGAAAGCAGGTGGGAAAGTGAAGTATCGTGTCGCTGGAGAAGGAGAGGAATTAGTTATGATGGCAAAAAAGCCAAGATTGTATAAGAAATATCAGTCTAAAATTGCGAAATCTTTGTTGGCAGTCTTTCTTCTTTGAGCAGGAATGGGAATAAAAAGCTGAATTGATGTGAAAGTGCAGAAAGATAGAATCAAGCAAGCAGAAGAATGGTTTTTTGAAGGAAAAAAGGGAATGAATGAGTATGTTGATTATTCTTTGACTGCTTCTACAAATAGAGAGGCATTCAAAAATACGGTTACATCTCTCTATTCGTACTTGGCGACGATGTATCGTATCTCCTCAGGACACGAAGATGAAGTGAAATTACTTTTATTACAGTATTTAGGGAGGACGAAAGATAATAGTGAGTATATAGTTGCTACGGATGTAGCGATGCCGTGGTCAAAGAGTACTACATATACATTTTTGCAGGGATTTGTGAAAGATAATGCCTTGCTCTTGGCAAATTATGGAATAGATACGACAAATCCTTATCCTCAGTTAGCAGAATTTGCTTCGAATTTTCAAACGACCTTAGATGTTCAAGAAAACCGAGAAGGATATTTTCCTATGGTAGATGGAAAGTTGTTTAGTCATCAAGAAAGAATCTATTTGGAGGGAAGGACACTTCTGGCGGATAAACCAATTGCTCGTCCAAAGGTAGTACCTTATGGTGGATATGTAGAAGATTCTAATGCTTTATATGTAAGGGGGACGTTAGGAAAATATAAAAGTTCTCAATTTGGCATTACCTATTGGACTTTGGTAGTCATAGATAAAGCAGGAAAAGAATATTTATTAGCTACTCCAGTAGTAGGAAAGATGCCAACTTCTCCTAAATTTACTCTTGAAGATGGGCAGCGTGTGATTGAGGATTATCTCGCTAATTTTTCAGAGACAGATTCTCCTAAATCTGATAAAGATTTTGATCTTGCAGACAATTAACCTTTTTTGAGATCCAGCTTTTCATCTTGTATCTTTGCATTGTGTAGAACTAATTCTACACATTTTTTGAAAATATGATTGCATATATATATATTGGCTTATATATACTCTAGCTATAAATAAAAAATAAGAAAGTACAAAAATAAAAAAATTCTCGAGAATATGAAAAATTTGATTTGTATGACTCTCGTTGCGTTGATGGGAGTGGTAGCAGTAAACAACGTAAATGCTCAAGATAGTGTAAATGTTCGTTGTGAAGCAGTGAAAATCTCTGGCAATGTAATGTTCAAGTCAATGTCTAATTCGACGTTGACGGGCGGGTTCTTCTCACAGAATCCTGCTGTAAGTGCAACAATTACCGCTTCGTATCGGGATGTAGCATTCACGTTCTCTAGGAATTGTGATTTGTTTGACCCCACTACGGGTGCAAATGTCTTTGCTTTTCTTCCGAGCTATACGAAGACTTGGGGAAAGTGGTCATTGAATACGACTATAGAGGTTTATTTCTTCGACCAAGTAAAAGATTTACATCTGATTGCTCCTGAGATTACTATTGCTCGCAAGGGCGTGGTGGATGTAGATTTGTTTGTCTGTTACGCTCGGACGTTCACCTCCAAGCAGGACATTTACATTGTTCGTCCTACGGTGAGTAAGAGCTATCAAGGCTTCACCTTCCGAGCATATGCTTGGTATGTGAACTGGGGAATAGACAAGGTTTCTTTTGCTGGTGAAATTAGCAAAGAAATCGTTCCCAAGTTGAGAATGTCTGTATTTGGACATCTCAATAATGTGAACTTGTCAGATGATGAATTTTTTGGTGCAGTACGTGTAGGGTACTCCTTCTAATGTATTACACAGTAAAAATGAAACGTATAAAGAGGTGGATTTTCCACCTCTTTTTCGAAATTATTTCTTTACTCTCAGACTTTTCCTGAGTTTTACCCTCGTTCGTCCACTGGTAGGGACAAAAACCATTTCTGAGCCTCCGGCTGGGGTTTTGATATATCTATATCCATCGGGGTCGACTCTTAACTTTGTTTCTCGACAGATTTTTCTGCCTCTGAGAAATCGGTGATATTCGTTTCCTTTGGGATTGGTCATATTTCCTACTATGCCTCGTTCTTTCCCTTCGTTCAAATCGAGCTTTCTTTTTGGGTAATCAAATCTTTTGGCTCCCTTGAGTCTCGTAGCTTGTTTTTGCTGTTGGGCTTTTTTCTTGGCAATCCCTTGCTTGTTTGTCCTTGAAGCCATTGGTGAGAGGAGAGGTAAAAGAGGAAAGAAGAAAATTGAAAGATACAAATTGAAAGAACTGATGGTTTTATATGGGTATTGATTAGCCAACAACGGGATTTGAACCCGTGTTTCATCCTTACCATGGATGCGTTCTACCGGCTGAACTATATCGGCATTCTCCTGTAAATTTTACTTTACGAATTTTACTATATAAACTTGGAGAGCTTTTTCAAGGGAATTATTTCTAAAAGTCAATCCAAAGAGGCAAAAAAGTCTCCATTTTTTTTACTTTTTCTTTTGTGTTGAGTATACTTAGAAGAGTATTTTATTTCTCCTTTCTCTCAATGTATCAAACCCTTGCCGATATTGAAATCCAGTCTGAATACGAACAAAGGAGGCGTCCTTCAAGTGCTTTCTCTCGCTTTTTTGGAGAATTCAGAATTTTTATTATTATTTTTGCTGCTTTATTTTTGGGGATGTATTTGATTACCAATGCTCAGCTGTTGGTGGATAATTTCCAAGACCGTTTTACAGACCATCCTATAGTGCAAACGTTTACTCCTGCAGAAACTCAGACGGGTATTGCAATGCTGGAAACGTATCAGAAAAAGGCTGAGAAAGTTGACGAATTGGTTCAAAAATATGGGGGAGTGGTTTCTGTAGAGCAAGAACTTGCTCCGAGTGTAGAGCAAACGTTGAGAGAACAATTAGATAGCTATACTTTCAATTTTAATCTTTTACCACCTACGAAAAGGCTGATTATTCCCGCAATTAATTTGGACGTTCCGTTAATCCAGTCTGCAGTCAAGGCTTATGAAGATTTTTCGGCAGGAGACTTTGATATTGAGCTGGAAAATGGAGTCGTAAAATATCCCACTACTCCTAATCCTGGAGATGGCGGAAATGCGTTTTTCTTTGGGCATACTTCTCAGGAATATTGGAAACATAATAGATATGGTACGGTATTTCGTAATATTCCTCAGTTGGTACCTGGAGATATTATTCAAGTTGTTCGAGAGGGTACGCTTTATGAATATAAAGTGGTCGATACGGAAATTGTTACTCCAAAGCAAGTAAATGCTACCTATGAAAAATATTCTTCCCTCGGAAAAGAGTATATTACGCTGATGGGATGTTATCCTATTGGAAGAAGTGATAAAAGAATGATGATTTTTGCTGAAAGAGTGAATTCTTTAAATTTCAAGCGAAATGCACACTTTTAAATAAAATAATAGATTAGAAGTAATATGTCCTTGATGAGATAGCTAAATATGTCGGTACTACATAG
>JAITQZ010000016.1 GCA_031288635.1 Candidatus Peribacteria bacterium
ATGCAACCTCTTTCTCTGCTCCCGCTCTCAAAAAGATACGAGGAACACTTTACCTCACTTCAAAGCTACAACAACTAGCCATTGACCCAGAATGCCAAATAAAAGGGATAAACTACCATTACAAAATATTTACCACTCTCTCCGATTTCTTCAATACTTACCCTCAATATCGCCAATAAAAATCATAATTCAAAAAAAAAGCAGAATATCAACCCCAAATATCCCACTTACTAATCTATAAGCTCTTTTCCTTGTTGTTGATTTTTTCATCTATTAATGTAGATTTTTCTATACTACACACTGTTTACGGTCATTTCTATTTTTTGAACTTACTAAAAAAAAGGATGGTCTCCCACCCTTCAGACAATAAAACATCTTGTCTCCCTTATATTTTACAGAAAACTATTTGAAGTTCACTGTAGCTCCAGCCTCCGTAAGTTTAGCTTTGAGTGCTTCAGCTTCTTCGATTTTCACATTTTCTTTTACAATCTTTGGAGCAGCTTCTACCAAGTCTTTAGCAGCTTTCAAGTCGATATTCAGAATTTCCTTTACCACTTTGATAACGGAAATCTTCTGAGCACCTGCTTCGGTAAGCTCCACATTAACGTTGTCAGATGCAGCAGCAGCACCAGCGTCCCCACCAGCAGCAGCACCAGCTACTACCATTGCAGCAGCAGATACACCAAATTTTTCTTCGATAGCCTTCACGAGACCATTCAGTTCTATAGCTGACATTTTTTCAATCAGTTCGAGAACTTGTGTTTGTTCTTTAGTAAGTTCCATTTGTACATAACGATAAAAAATAAAAGGTTAAGCAGCTTGCTTTTTTGCCACTTCGTTCACCACGCAAGCGAAAGATTGCAGTGGATAATTGAACAGGTACGCCAACTTGGAAATCAATTCCTCTTTGGAAGGAACATTTGCCAATTCGGTTACATAAGCACTATCGTACCACTTTTTGTCATACCAAGCTCCGAGAAACTTGAATGAAGAGTCAGATTTGTCTTTTACAAATCCCTTCGCGAATTTGTTCACGACTTTGAGCGGTCCGTATTCATCAGAAGTTGCATACAGCACTCCAATAGGACCTTCGAGTTTTTCGATGTCTACCGTTTCATACCCTGCTGCTGCCAAGGCTCTCAGAAAGAGTCTTTTACGAACCACGTTGAATTTTCCCTCAGTACCGAGCACCTGTTTTCTCACGTCAGAGGACGTATTCACAGAAATCCCAGACTGTTGGACAATAACCACGTTTTGTGCAGCTTTTAGGTCAGAAACGTATTGATCGATCAGCTCTTTCTTTTTGTCTTTGCTAATCGCCATCCGTTTTGGTTAAGAAATAAAAAGAACCAGCTTTGGATAAAGCGGTCATAGTATCAGAGATGCTCCCGAGTACCGTCATCCAGAGCGGACTCTGAACGTCGTGAAAAGGTAAGCGATGAATCTAAGTCTATAACCTCGGTAGGATTTATTATCTTGGAACACAAAGGTACCACGACCACCTACTTTCTTCGGCAAAGCTAAAAGAGAGTATACAGATTTCATTAACGAATTGCAAGAGAAAATACAAAAAAAAATCTGCTCGAAAAAAGACAGTTTTATGCTGCCTTCTCCTTCTCTTCAACTTGTTGATTTCTTTTTGCGGGATTATAACGATACACAATGCGTCCCTGCGACATATCATATTGATTTACTTCCACTTTTACCCAATCTCCCATAATCACGGAAATATGGGCTTGCTTCATTTTCCCGGCACTATAGCCTGTAATCACTAAATCCATATCTTTCAATTTCACTCTAAATTTACCGGCTGGCAACACCTCTATAATTTCTCCATCTAGTTCAAATACTCCCTCTTTTGCCATTAAGCAGTGATTTTGTTAATAGTTAAAACAGTTTCCGTAGGTCTAAACCCGTGAGAACGGAAATATCTATTTTTTCTCTTGAATTTGATGACCGCTACTTTTTCCCCTTTTCCTGTCGCTCCAACCGTAGCTTCAACTTTAGCTCCCTCTACATAAGGTTTTCCGACTTTCACCGTGTCGCCTTTTTCATCAAAAATAGCGAGAACCGTATCAATGGTCAGAGGTTTTCCTTCCTCTGTGGAAAGATTATCAACGGTAAGTTCGAGTCCTTCGTTAACGATATACTGATGTCCTTGAAGAGCAATTACTGCATACATTACGATATAACAAATAATAAATAAAAATCTTCTGCAATCTTATTAGATAATTTTACCCAGTTGAGCCAACGTATTATACTTCTTCTTATTTTTTCTGTAAGAATGAGAAACGATTGCTCTAATTCTCTTGTACCTTCTCGCTGAAGGGAAGTCATAAGCAACGGTTTTTCTAAAATGTTTCGTCCCGTAGGTTTTTTGCTTTTTCGCAATGTCTAAAAGATGACTAGACCAAAGTTCCTTTTTGTAGAAAGAAATCAATCTTTCATTGGTATTCAAATCACCTGTTCTCCAAACTGTAAATCCCATTTGTAAACGATATAATAAAGTAAATAAATCTGACTACTTTTAGTCATCTGACTTTTCATCCTCATCTTTATATCTTCCTGTCCAAGCAACCACAAAGAAGATAAGAGGAATAAGTCCTAACACACAGAACATCACCACTTTTCAGAGGTAATTATACAAAGCTGCAAAGACCCAGTGAAGACGATAGGTGGTATCAGCACTTGCTTCTCGTGCAGTAATGTCATTCCAAAGTCGAATAATGCCGGCAATAGCGAGTAGTCCAATCACAATATTACGAATAATAGCCACCCAATCCAGTTGTTTTTCTTCCATCATATGCATTCATAATAGAAAATAAAAATCAGCTTTTTAAAGTTATACTATTTTCATTTCTTTCACAGAGAAGTTGCTATACTGCTTTACCTTGATGGCTGTGAATTTCAGGACAGAGAAGTCCGGGTCATCAAAGCCTTTGGGGTAATACAGTTCATCTCCTTTTCTCCACACAACGTCTTTGTCAGCTTTTTCTGGTGATACTTCCATTGTTCAGATGAATAACATTCAAATGAAATTCATCGGGTCATAGAAGTAGATACTCGCTTTTTCATTCGCTTTGAATTGCTGAACTTTTTGAGAAGAAGTGTTTGTCGTCAGGAAGAATTCTTTTATTCCGTTTCTATGCCTGACTGCCAACATTGCTCTTGTCTGTGGAAATCCGTTTTCATCAACAGACCCGACAAGACAAGTGGTTGCACTATCAATAAACTTTGCAAGCTGTTCTAACGTCATTTTGCGAAGTTTAGCATCTAAGACAACTACTTTTCCTATCGATATTCCACACTATCAGTCTTACAGTTTGCCGAGGACCGGAATCGAACCGGCACGAGGGTATAAGCCTCAAAGGATTTTAAGTCCTTCGTGTCTACCAATTCCACCACCTCGGCTTGTTTTGGATTTTTTCCCACAAACCCCCTTCCGTCGGACTCGTAAACTTAACTCCTCGTCCTCCTCCCTCCCCCTTATCAGGGGGAACTGCCCACCACACCACACTATAACCAACATTTGTTGCGGAACCCCCTGCAAAGGGGGTAGCCCCGAAGGGGCGGGGGTCTGTCAACACAAAGTCCTATTTTATTACTTCCTCATAAATCTTATCAAACACCTCAGGAAAAGCTACCGCGATATTACTCAGCATTTTTCTATCTAATTGAATATCCTTTTGATACAGAGCATTCATAAACACAGAATACTTGCTTCCCTTTTCGCGAAGTGCAGCGTTCAACCTCTCAATCCATAAACTACGAAAATCTCTTTTCTTTAGTCTACGAGAAACATAAGCGTGCTGACCTTGCTTAATCAATGCCTGACGAACCTGATTGTAGACATTTTTTCTTCCCAGTCTAAATCCTTTCGCCTGTGCAACGTATTTTTTGTGCTTTCTCTGTCTTTGGAGACCATTCGTCACTCTAACCATCCTAATGTTTTAACTAATGAAGTAAAGATTGTACAGCTTTTTTCGCTGCTCCAACTAACTGTTTTCCATATGAAAACTTTTTATTTGTTTTTCCTTTGTTGGTCAAAAGGTGATTATTCCCTTGCTTTTTGGAAGTAATTTTTCCAGACTTTGTCACCTTGAACCTTTTTTTCGCACCACTGTGGGTTTTAAGTTTATTAGCCATTATAAAGCTGATGTTCTAGCAAATAAAATGTTAACGGTGAATAGTATATAACGATTCACCATCAAAATGCAAGAGAATTTTAGAGATTTTTCCTTGTCAAAGGTGGGATTACTTCCAACGGAGAATAAAGGCGGATAAAGTCTAGTATTTCGATTAATAGAACCTTTTTCTATTCCGTCTCACGATAGTTATCACCCCTGCAAGGAAGAGAAAGAGAGACAAGTACTGTTTTACGTCAAGTGATATTCCTCAAAACACGGTAAACACCCCATATCTCGGATAGTGCTGGAAAAGAAAACAAATATTCATCACAATCAATAACCCTAACAGACCTCGCATTCCCAGCCCGTTTTTCTTTCGAAGGATTTTAATAAAATTAAATAAAAAGCTGACCAACAACGCCCCAATCGACAAAAAAAGCCCAATTGGATATACCCCATCAAATTTCGTTAAAGCACTTTCTGGATGCAAAGCCCTGATGGCAAACCCACTCGCAGTCGGTTTTCCTACAAAACCATCTCCCAACGTCAGAAAGATTCCCATAATAATCATCCCATTACAAAAGGCTGAAAAGAGAATATCAGCCCAGATTTTTTTATTTTCTGTCCTCTTAATACTAGAAAAAAAGCTGGCAAGAAACACAAAGACCCCAATAGCCATCCCCACAAAATGCAAATCAAAATTATGCGGACGGAGAATAGTAAAAATTTCTGCCAGAGAAGAAGGGAGCAAAGAAGAGGTCGCCAATGCTACTGCCGTATAACGTCCAAGCAGGTAAATCACGATGAGCCAAATCGGCAACTGATAAAAGAGTTTGTAAAAATCCTGATGATTTCTTTTTGCCAAAAAATGGCACGTCAAAATGAATACTATCAATACCAGAACCAATCCTACTACCATCATCGAAATCTTTGCACCAAATAACTCAAAATACGGGAACATAGGTAACGCTAAAAACTAAAAGCTCTCTTAACACTGCATATAGCATACTAAAACATATCTTAATATACTATACAGAAATGGAAAGCATTTGCAAGTGAAGTAAAAATAAGTACACTACACCTATTTATAGGCTTTCTATTCCATCAATGAATATCTTGATTACTTGCCCCTTTGGGCTTTCTGCCCTCCTCGCCAAAGAACTAAAAAGACTGCAAATTACTCCCGTAAAAACCTTGGATACAGCAATCTTGGCTACCACCGATTGGAAAGGCATTTACACCATCAATTTACGGTCTCGCCTCGCAAATAAATGTTATCTCATTCTTGGAGAAAGCAGAATAACAACCTTTGACCAGCTTTTTGATTTCGTGGGAAAGTTGCCACGAGGGGAATATTTGGCCTCATCAAACCTTAGTATCCAAGTAGTGAGTAAACACTCTCAACTTTCTGCAGAGAAGAGCATCCAATCCGTAGGACACAAAGCAATACTGAACGCACTAACCCCTACAATCACTTCACCAAAAACAGAAAACACTCCTATCTCTACCGTATTATTCTATCTTGACCACGACCAGCTCAAAGTCTGTCTGAATACTTCTGGAGCTTCGCTCCATCAACGTGGATGGAGGAATCAGACTTGACCTGCACCTCTGAAAGAAAATCTGGCTGCGGCAATGGTGCTGCTTTCTGGTTGGAAATTTACTGCTCCGCTTCGAGACCCATTTTGTGGCTCAGGGACCATAGTCATCGAAGCAGCAATGCTTGCAAAAAATATTGCTCCCGGGATAAAGAGAACGTTTGCGTTTCAGCAGTTTAGAAATTATGACTCTGTACTCCGAACTACCCTGTTGGAAGAAGCGAAAGCAAAGGAATTCCAAGGGGAATATCAGCTTTTTGGGTCGGATATTGATACACAGGTACTTGCTTACGCCAAAGAAAATGCTGAACGTGCTGGGGTAGCTGAATACATTTCGTGGAAAGAGGCAGATTTCTCTATTGTAGACAATTCTTTCCCGATGTTACCAAAGAAAGGAACAAGCCTTATTCCTACCGTCCCTTCTTGGCTACTCACCAACCCACCTTACGGGAAACGTCTCAACGCAAATGAAAATCTCACTCCACTCTACCACCACCTTGCGACCCTTTTACAGCAGAAAGAGACATTTGGTGGCGTAATTAGTTCTTTTCCGTGAATACATCAGCTTTTTCCCCCCTCTTGATTTTCTCACAAATCGCTCTATACTGGAGCAGACCAAGTGGAATTTTACTATAAAAAACCGCTCTAACGGATGTTTCCCCATACCATCACCTATACTCGCAATCGTAATGCGTATATCAAAATTTCTTCCGAAGGAACCGTACTTTTTACCATTCCTCAGCGATGTAAACGTGATGAAAAGTTTATCCAATCCCTTTTCAGCAAAGGAGAAAAACTGTGGGAACGTTATCAAACTCGTCCCAAATTGGAAAAATGGAACGACCAAGGATTACAGCTATTTGGAGAATGGATACCTTGGGAAGAGACTTGAACATTGCACAAGGTTGCAAAGGATAGTAAAAAATTAGAACACCAATTGAAACAAATTTTGTATGAATACGCTATTGAACGGTTAGATATTTTCAGTACTAAGCTGGGAAAAGAATATGCTTCCCTCACCATCAGAAAAGCAAAGTCCAGACGAGGTAGTTGTTCTCACCATCAAAAAATCATGCTCAATCTGGCACTGGTTTTTTTGCCACGTGAATATATCCAGTATGTTATCGCTCACGAAGCAGCACATTTGGTAGAAAAAAATCACAGTACAGCTTTTTGGACGCTGGTAAACAATCTCTTTCCTGACTATTACGAGGTGAGAAAAAGGCTGAAAAAACTGATGGTTGATTAAATAATTGATTAAAGCGTATCCTGATGTAAATCATTGAGAATTTCTGCTACGTCTTGAATTACTTCATCTTCACGGGTAGCTTCATCAGTAATACTAGCAATATCTCACAAAGACGGGGTAGTATAAAGAAAAAGATGTCCTGATGTGGTAGTGATAGCCAAAGATGCTAAGTTGTCAGATGCCATACGGGTACTAGCAATCGAAAATTGTGCTCCGTCAGGCGTAAATGCAGTCTCTAACCTATTTGCTTCTTCGTCGGTACAAAACATTTTGGTACTCATCAATGCTGGAACGGTAAAAGTAGTATCAGTAATAGAAAGTGTACCGTTGAGCGTATTACAAAATTTTGTAGAAAGTTCATTGAGTCCAAAGGAAAGTACATACGTACCACTTACGGGCTGTCCATCAAACTCCTTCAACGTCCAAGAGGTAGCAGACAATGGTCACGGTATTAATCATTCGCTTTCCTGTATTCCTTCTGGCAGCCCATATTGAGCTATCCAAGCATCTACGATTGTAGGGATTTCTCCTTTTAGTCTCTCAAAGGTGAAATCAATCGCCTTACTTACTTCCTTTTTGAGGGAATCCACAGCAGTAATCTCCTCTCAAGGTATGGAGTCTTCAACAAGCATTTTCTGTCGGTCTGTGGCAGTAAAAGTCTCTTGGAGTTTTTGTTGCATAAATTTATCAAATCCTGGCTGTTTGAACACCGCTGCCATCGTAGGATTGATACGTATTTCCTCTTGTACCCGATGGTAAAATGCTATGGTAGGACCAATTACTATACCACCAAACATTCAGATAAACCATCCCAAAAATCCCAAAGGAATAGCAGAAATAATGATACTTGCCCAAGCTTTCCCTCTAGGTGCTTTGAACAACGCAATAATTCCCAATAAAAGAGAGAGCACCAATAAAGGAATTCCTATCAAGAAAAAGGACAATACCACTCCAATAATAGCCAACATCAACGCTATGGTAGCTAACGTATTACGTGGAGAGGGAGTAAGAGTTTCTTCAACCATTAGTAAAAAAATAAGAAATAAAAAT
>JAITQZ010000046.1 GCA_031288635.1 Candidatus Peribacteria bacterium
TAAGTTTAAGTAGAGAAAAATAACGTATACACACGCCTCTCAATGTATAAAAATTCCTTATTTTCTAAGAGGGATATTTTTTTATGTCTAATTTTTGGTTATTCAGAGTTTCCTTAGATTGATTTTAGAAATAGAATGTATATATTGAAAATAATAAGTTTTTGTTGCATTTTTTAATTAACACATTAATAATGTTCCTCTCGAAACTCAAATGATTAGAGACTAATATCCGGAAAACGTTTCTCATTAATTTTACGGATAGGAGAAATTTTATTCCCATTATGAGTATCTATTACCTTTCCTTGCCTGACACTACAGCACAACAAATTGGACGATATACTGCAATGGGATATATTTTTTCGCTTATCTTCCAAATTCCAGCAGGGATGATTGGAGACAAATTTGGAAATAAAATCCCTCTCGTCATTAGTAAAATTTGTCTTTTATGTTCTAGTTTGATGTTAGTAATTGGAGATAATTTTCGATATTTTTTGGTAGCTTCCGTGATGATATCCCTAGGACAGGGTGTCTTTTCTACGGGGAAAATTTCTGCATTTTTACACGATACTTTAGGTGAGATGAGGAAAGAGAACGATTTTGTTAAGGTCTCTTCTCGTATGAGAGGACGAATATCTTTGATAAGTGTATTTTTCATTATTGGACTTCCTTTTTTCACCAGCATCAGCCTTGTCTTCCCGTTTATTATTGGACTAGGAATTGACATCATTGGACTGATTGTAGCTTTCTCTCTCTTTCCCGTAGGTGGAAGTAAAAAGAAAAAAGAACCCATCAGTATTGCAGAAGTTAAACAAACTCTCAAAGAATCCAAAGGGAGTCTTCTTTTCCCTGTTATCTTATTTGGATCTATTATTTCAGCATTTTTACTCATAGATGGGTCGTTTAGAAGTCCCTACTTGGAAGAATTGGGATATCCTATCGCTCGAATTGGAATGGTGATGGGAATATCTAGGCTGGTGCGATTTATAGTGAGTAGATATGCCCATAAAATAGAACAACGAATTCCTTTCAAAAAGCTGATTGTTGCTGAGATTTTTCTCTTTACATTTTATTATATTTCTGCTTCATTTCTGACTAATCCATATCTAATCGGAATTGTCTTTTCGCTTACTGTGGGGTACTTGCACGGAAGATCAGATATTTACACGGATCATATTATTAATCTCATCCCTGGGAAGAAGCATAAAAGCACCATTCTCTCTATCAGAAATCGAATCACATCAGTCATTCAGATTTCAATGATTTTGGTTGCGGGATATGTTATGGATATTTCGTTCTCTCTAGGTTTTTTGGTACTATGAGTAGTTTTATGTGTACTCTTGTCAACTGTGTATATTTCTACTATGAGAAAGAAGCAATTTACATAAGAACGAAAATAACTTTCTTCTTATCTCTATTCCTCAACCAATGCACTACCTGCACCACTATTCCTCTCCAGTTGGAAAACTCCTCATCACCAGCGACTGAACGCATCTTACGGGAGTACGATTTGAAGGACAAAAATATTTCCCTGATTTTCTAGAAAATTACAAAGAAAAAGCTGACTTACAAATTTTCAAAGATACGATTAAATGGCTTGATACCTATTTCAGCGGTAAAAAACCCAATTTCAAGCTACCCACAAAAGCTGAATGAACCCCTTTCAGAAAAGAAGTCTGGGAAATGCTGACGGAAATTCCATATGGGACAACCACAACCTATGGAGCAATTGCCGAAAAATTAGCCAAAAAACACGGAATTAAAAAGATGTCAGCCAGAGGAATTGGCGGAGCAGTCGGACACAATCCGATTTCTCTCATCGTTCCTTGTCATAGGGTGATTTGAGCTAATGGAGGTCTCACGGGATATGCAGGAGGAATTGAGAAGAAAGTACAGCTTTTAGCATTAGAGAAAGGAATCTAAAAATAACTCTCTAGAAATAGATTCAGTCTTTTTCAATGAACGGAATTCTCACCTTCCTTAAAAGAACGGGTATTTACTACTCTGCCACTACTGAAGATGCCCAACCAAAAATTCATCCCTTTGAATAAATTAACCTCTTTGAAAGAAAAGTCTATCCCAACACTAACGAAGACCTAGTTTTATATCTTACAGAAATGGATTTTCTATACTCCTTAGGAGCATCAATAAGATATTCCCCCTAAGCTCTACCATCTCAGACTGTGAGATAACTTTCATAATGCCTGCGTTTTTCAATGCTTGGAGATGTCTACCATAATAGGTTTCATCACCTAATTGGGTAGCATAGGTTGTTCCCCGTAAGAGTCTAGAAAGGATGGTTCCTACTTCGGCTCTGGTAATCGTTCTCTCGGGGAAGAATGCTTCTTGAACTCCAATCCCATCACCGTTCATTCCCATCAGTCCTAATTGGAAAGACTCAACAACATACGGTTGCAAATCAAGGTTTATCTGGTGCAAATCAGTGAATTGTGTACATACAGTTTTTTCAGTATCTGGAGATTTATGCAAAAGCTTTGTAGCAAAAACCACTACTGTCCAAATAAAAATTTTTGGGCAAAAGAAAATCCGAGCGTTTAGCTTGGATTTCCTCTAAAATGCTGTTTATTGGACAGCATAAATCCTTATAAATGAAATCGACCAAGA
>JAITQZ010000047.1 GCA_031288635.1 Candidatus Peribacteria bacterium
CAACCTATCATAAGTATTTGTATCCCCACTTATAGAAAGACCGTAAAAGATGCCCTAGAAAGTATTATTTCCCAGTTTAACGGCACGATTGAGAAGAAAATAGAAATTATCGTAGGAGATGATGCAAGTCCAGATACTAGTATTCCTATTTTCATGAAAGAGCTTTCTCAGAAATATGATAATATTAAATATATCAGATATGACCAAAATAGATGACTAGCAAATAATCTGACTTACGTGACTACCTTTGCGACTGGAGCATACCTTTGGCTTTTAGCAGATGATGATATTCTAACAAATTTTGCACTACAATACACCCTTGATTTGATTGAAAAGACAGAATTTGATTTGATGGTTTGTAATGCTCAATTTGGTCCTAAAATCAATAAAAACATTCCGTGAACAATAAACACTTTCAAAACTTTCCATGGGATGTATGATTTGGTAGATTATCTCTATCAACATAAGAGTAGCTACCAAGATTTAGTCGTATTTTTTCAATTTTATTCTATTTTGGTGGTCAAACACTCTTATTTCAAAGAATCATTTTCTCAATTTGATGAAGATTTCATTTATGATAATATTTTCCCTCAAGATATTATAGTCTATAGTCATATTAAAGATAAAGTAGTAGTTTTACCAGATACTACGTTTGTCTTTGGGAGAACGATGAACGAATCTTACAAAGGGAATAAAAAATTTATTACGGATTTTGAAAAATGTATGGGAATCATTGAAGATAAAAACTGACTGCAAAAGTTTAAGAAATGGAAAATAGTAAAGAGACGTGTCATTTCAGGATGGAGAAATGTAATTTTACTGGGAATGTTGCTCAGGTTTTTATGTATTGACTACAAGAAAAACGTTTTTTGGGGGAAAGTATATGCTCGGTATAAAAGACATTTACAAAATAGACTCGCATAATTACTGTTTATTGAAGCAAATCTTCACATTATTTTCTGAATCGGCAATAAAAAATCTTGAGATTGATGGGTATTAATAAAAGAATTCATATTATACTAGCTATTCATAACGCTAATATAATGCTAACATAACGCCAAATACAATTAACTTTAGGCTTAATAATTGAGATATCATATGTAGCATCTAAAATATTATTTTCATTTACAGCAATAATTTTTGGTGCAAGCATTGCAATTGAATAGAGAGGTCAGCGGGTATTTGGAATTATTATTCATTTTTTCCAAAATGCGGAAAATTTTGTAGTTCCATGAAAATATTTTGTATCCATACTTGTAAAATAATTTGTTCAACAATTTTTAAATATAAAGCATCATGAGGTAATATCTGCTAAGTCTTGTGCTCAAATTATTGTGTTTGTAGTATCTGTTATTTGTGGTCGCTTCAATTTTGCTAATTCTCCCATCCTTTTTAAGGACTTTCATAAAGTATATCCTCAATACAAAAAATCATAAATAGCTTTCCATAATGCTATCCAGCCAATAAAACACCCCTCCAATAGTATTTGAGAAAAACACATTCGTATATAAGCTAGAAAAGCTATATTACTATAAAACCATCAGTTATATTTTATATTTTCAAATCTATTTCTTCGTACAAAATAGATCCACCAAGCACTTCGATTATTTTTCTTCAAATAGGGGTGGAAATGATCTTTTTTAATAATCTTTGTGTTATATTGTCAAAGTTTTACATATTTTTCGATATTCATAATAAATGGAAGTTCTCAACCTCTGGTAAATTGTCTGGGATCCATAATTCAAATTTTTTGGAAAATTGCAATAGGATAGAGAACAATCTGAACGTATCGTGAATGACCTAATCAATCATCAATTGTATTGATTGGATCAGAAAGAAATATTATAGAATTCTTATCTTTTGCTTCATCCATAACTGAAAAAACATTGTTTTCTAAAAAGATTACATCATCTTCCAGCAAAAAAAGATATTCATATCAATTTTTTATACAATATTCTACTCCTAGAGCATATCATCAGTCTGTCCCGAGATTTGTAAGAGGAGAAAGAACAATTAAGTTGTCATTAGATACTTCTTTTGCAAAATCTGTCGTTTGTAGAGGAGAGTTATCAATCAAAATCAGATCAAAATTCTGACTATTTTTTTCTTTGGCAATATAATCAAAGAGCAGTTTGATATTATATAAACTGGAATAATAGAGGCAAATAATTGCGGTAGTATTTTTATTTTTATTCCTGATTTTCTTTTCCTCTTTCAGAAAGGATTCTCGGGTTTCCCACCTAAGAGCTCAATGATGATTGGATACTTGGTAGTTTGGGTAAATCATAGGGATATAGAAGAGATAGAATTAAGTAAAATATTTTTATAGTGATCTCATACTTAAAATTATAAAATTGTTTATTCTTTGTGGTAGTACACACATTATAATAATTCACATTATTTTGATGATATTTTTTAAATAAAATCCATATCTATACCCTCTGCATACCTCTTTAAACGCCTGTCATCTTTTCCCCCATTGTAAGTACTTTACGGCTTTAATACATGATATTTCTGCCATTTTATAATTTATCAGATTATTGGTTAGCAATCACCTTTTTTGATATATTTGTAATAATCTTTCTCGATGAAACGGCATTTGCATTCATATATTATTTTTCGTATAATTATTTTCATGACTTCTATATAATGTTAAAGATTGATTTATTCAAAAACAATTATTATCAGTAGATATTTGAAAAAATAAATCCCAATCTGACAGTGCATATGATTTGTCTCCTAGGGGATTTGAAATTTTATATTTTTGCAATACTGTTTTTTTACACATCAAAGATGAATAAGAAAAATAGCACTGATTTTTTATAAAGTATTCTTTATCCATTTTTTCATCTAATAAATAATTTACTGTTCACAATAAATTAGGTTTTATTATCTCGTTTTTTTGATTTATAATATCTAAATTATTGTAAACCAATACTACCTTTGGATACTCAGTAAAAATCTTGAGTTTCTTCGTGAGATAGTCAGGAAGCAGTAAGTCATCACCTTCTAAAAATACGATATATTCACTCTCTTTGCTAGATTTTGAAAGGAGAAAGTTCATGTTTTCGACAATTCACTTATTGGGATAATGATGCCATGCTTTGATTCTTTTTGGGAACTTTTGAACATATTGTTGAATAATCTCCCAAGTCTTATTGTCTGGACTATCATCTCAAATTAGCAATTCCCAATCAGGAAAAATTTGACTGATGACAGACTCTATAGTCTGAGCAATAAAGTCTGGATGTTTATAGGTAGTAGTAATGATTGAAACTTTTGGCATTAAGATTTTTTTATAATAAATCACATTTGGGATCATTGATTACAGAGAGTGCAGAGAATGTCTCCTATGATTAGTAAAATCCTCAATGGAATGAAAGCTTTACTCTTCAAGAATTCAATTCAATATTTATCTTTTAATAACTTATTTAAACTCTCACTGGATCATATACTTTCCATTTTTCTTTTTTTAATAATTGTAAATCAAATATTTTTTAGAAGTTTTTCCAAGTTTTTATAGTCATAATTAAATAAATGGCGTGGGATATCTCTTTCTACAGCATATCATTTAAACGTTTGACAACTTAATCATCAAACATTTGGCAATACGATAATACAAATTCCTTCGTCATTTAGTAACTCCTTAATTTTATTTAAGCTTTCTATAGGATTTGGAATATGCTCAAAGGAATGAGACATATAAATCAAATCATATTTTTTTCAGAAATCGGTTGATACAATACTTTCTCCATAAAACATATCTCATTTTTTATTCTTTTCTCCAATTTCAAATCCTTCAGCCTCTCGTCATTTCTTGGACATAATTTTCAGATTTTTGTCCGTTCCTCATCAGATTTCTAAGAATTTTTTATTCTCTTTTCATTTTTCATAATATTTCTCCAAATAGAAATCAGTTAATCAAAACATAGTATGAAAGAGCCCTAAAATTTTTTCTGATAAAGTTTTATATCATTTATCACTTTTTTTATATGAGTAATAATTATTTGCATAAAAACTTGCTATTTCTTTATCCGTAGGAATAGGATAAATCTGTTCTAATCCACAGTTTTCACATTTTACAATTTCAAAAGTCTTTCCTACATTGGTTTGATAAAGATAGTCTTTACCTTTTAGAAAACTTTTTTGACTTCCTCCGCAGATAGTACATTTATTAATCATTTTATGATAGGTAGAATATAAACCAAAAGTAAACTTAGTTGTTTTTTATATACCCATCTTTCCTCCTTTTGCAAGAGCTAATTTTTCCTTTGCATTTTCTCTCCATTTCCCTATCTAAGTAGTGTTTATTTTCCTCATTCAATCGTATGTGGGAATACCTCGTCCGAAATACTATCAGCTTTTTCCAAGACATTACTCAGCTGTTGCCTCCTATTTGTATTGTTGCAATTGTGGGAGTGATTATTCAGTTGACGAAAGTTATCATTGATTCTGTGGTGCAAAAGCATTTCTCGTTGGAAGAAGTGTTTTCTTCGGGAGGGTTTCCTTCGTTTCATAGTGGGATTGCGAGTAGTGTGACAATGATTGCTTTGCTTCACGATGGGATCTACAGCACTACGTTTGCGATTGCGGTGACGTTTTCGTTGCTCTTTGCCTATGATGCGATGAACCTTAGGTTTCAGACCGGTAAACACGCGAAATATCTCAATGACCTCAGAAAGGATTTACAAGAAAATCTGATGATGAAAGAGAAGAGAAAAACAAAACTGAAAGAAAGACTAGGACATACTCCGATGGAAGTCTTGGGAGGAATTGTCTTTGGTATCACGCTTACCTTTGTTTTATATTATATACTCTATGTCTAGAGGATTAGTTAGCACAAGACCTTTTGCCAAAAAAAGGTCTCATCATTCCCTCAAAAGAGCCATCAGCAAAACGGGAATTCCTCTGCCAAACATTTCGCTGAGTATCAGCCAAAAGGCAAAAGAAATTCTTTCTCGGTCAGTCATCGGAATGATTTTGTTGGTATGCTGATTTCTTTTTTTGATTAAAGGTGTCTTTTTTAGGCCTGAATTTAAGATTGAGCAAGTGAAGTTTTCTCAGGCGACTGAAGAGACGTTTTATGATATTGAGCTTTTTAATGCGGTAAGTAATGCGTTGAAGGGGAAGAATTTTTATATGCTTCAATATTTCCAGAAAGATGCTATTTTGGAACGTATTCAGGCACAGTTTCCTTTCATTGCTGATATGCACTTTCAGATGGAGGCGAAAGCTGATTTTACTAACAAAGAGGAATTGGTTGCAACGGGAATCAATGAAATAGCTACTGGCGACAGAGAAGCTACCGCAAGAGATGGAACGGGTTGAGATGTAGCAACGATAAGCCAGAACGAAATGAATGAAATTGGAATGGAAGAAATCGGAATGAATGAAACTGGGACGAATGAAACAACTTGAAACATCTCCTTAACGCCTCCAAATACGCAAAAAACGACGATTACTCCCCCACCAGCTTCCATAAAAGGCTGAATTCTCGGTGTAGATTTGAGATTCAAAGAACCTGTTTTGAAAGTCAAACTCGGAGAAAAGGAATTTTGAATTCGAGATGAGGAGCATTTTTTGGAGATTAAGGAAGGGTTTTTGCTCGGAGCGGAAACGTTTGTTGTGGATACTCCTCAATATCTTACCGGAACGACCTCTTTAAGTGGACTGTTTTATGAAATCCCGCTAGAAACATTTCTCAAAATTGTTCCGCTTATTCACGAAGAGATACCAAATATTGTTCGTTTTGTTTATTTAGCTGGTTCTCCTAGATTGGCACTTTTTACGGACAATGGGCAGACTTTGTATCTTACCGTTACTACTGCTACTGCTTTGCAGGAGCAGTTTGAGAAATATCATACTTTGCAGGAACGCTATCAGAATTTTGAAAAGCTCCAGACGATTGACCTCGGTTCTTTGGATGAGAGCAAAGTGATTGTGAGGTAAGTATTAGTTTCTCGAAATCATATCAATGAAGACGGAAGTGGGCACTTCAACATTTCCTATCGCTTTCATACGTTTTTTTCCTTCTTTTTGCTTTTGCAGAAGTTTTCTCTTTCTGCTCACATCTCCTCCATAACATTTTGCTAGTACGTCTTTTTTCATTGCAGAAATGGTTTCACGAGCGATGATTTTCGTTCCAAGTCCTGCTTGGATAGGGATAGGAAAAAGCTGTTTGGGAATCAGCGTTTTAAGTTTTTCAACTGCATCACGACCGAGATAGTAGGCTTTATCGCGGTGAACGACTCGGGTCAGAGCTTCTACTTTTTCGTTATTGATAAACATATCGAGTTTTACTAAATCAGCAGGTTCGTAGCCTTTGAAGTCGTAGTTCATCGTTGCATATCCTTTGGTTGCAGATTTTAGGCGGTCATAGAAGTCGATGATGATTTCGCCCATTGGGAGGTGGTAATGTCGGACGACGCGGGTTTCATCAAGGTATTCCATTGATTTGAGGTTTCCGCGGTATTCTTGGGCGAGTGCCATAATGTTTCCGGCATAGTCCTTAGGTCATACGATTTCGACTTCCGCGATGGGTTCTTGGATTTTTTCTATCATTCCTTGGTCAATCATTTCGGAACCTGATTTGACCACCATTCGAGGTCTTAAGATATCGATAACAGTTTCACCGTGGACAGGTTCAAGGTCTGTTTCTACAGGAGTAGTTTTTGCAATAACAAAATTTAATTCTGACGCTATTCACTGGCTTGCCTCAATTCTAAATTTCTGCTCGCTGGTCAGCGGTATTCCTTCTTGCTTTAGGATGGTTTCGTAAAGTCCGGTAGAAATCAGATTTTTTATATTGTTTCCTGTTTTTATCATCGGAAGGGAGAGGTTTTTGGACTTCACGAGGTACATCACGGTTGGAATGGTGAAAATCGTATCAAGTTTGTATTCTCTTCGCAAACGTTCTTTGATGATGTCCATATGGAGCATTCAGAGGAAACCGCAACGAAAGCCGAGTCCCAAAGCTCCAGAGTCTTCCATCTCATATTCGACGGCGGAATCGTTGAGAGAGAGTTTTTCGAGGCTGTCTTTGAGTTTATCGTATTCGGTGGAGTCGATAGGATAGACTCAAGCGTAGACGAAAGGGGTTATTCTTTTGAATCACGGGATGAGATAGTTTTGGAGAGTATCTTTCAATTCCAAAAAATCCCCCCTTCCCCCCTTTCATAAAGGGGGTTGTCCAATAATGGTATCTCAAATTTTCACATCACGAACGGATTTTTGCCCTGTAGTGATATATCAAATCTGACCTTCTATCAGCGAAGTATCAGCTTTATAATCTGGTGTGAAGTATCCGACTTCGGTGGGGATGAAAGAAGTTTGCGAATGGATAAGGTGTACTTGCTCCCCTGCTTTGAAGGAACCATCTACGACTTTCACGTATGCCAAAACGCCTTTGTAGGGGTCGAAAACGGAGTCGAAGATTAAGGCACGAGAGAGTTGGGGCATTTCACGGAGAAGGATTAAAGATGTCTCTTACAGTAGGGAAATGCTGGGGATTTTCAAGAGGACTACTATGGGCAATTTACTTAGGATGATGTTTCTGGAGACAATCATCGGAGAGACTTAAAAATTCCCATTAAAGCTTCATACAGATAATGGCTTGAAATAATCAAACCAAATGGTTCATTCTCCGTAAAGACAGCAATCATTACTTGATTTGGTCAATAAAGATTAATGATAATGTTTTCTGGGAATAATAATCACTCCACAGTTCTCCATTCCCTTTTCAACTTTTTCATCGGAAATTTTTTTATAATTTTTTTGTTAGTTGCTGTATCTGAAAGAATGACTTTTGAGAATGCTCATTTTTCTAATTTTGTAGGGAAAAAAATCGTTTTAAGGTATTTTTGAATTTGAGGAGGAAAATCAGCAGTCCCAAGAAAAGAGCAAATATCTACTTGTGAATTCAAAATATTATGATAAATGTCTATTATTCCTGGTATCCCTTCAAAAAATTGCACTTTGGGAGCTATTCCCCGTTTTTCTGTAAAAGCTGAAAATGCAGGGAGTAATTCCTTAAAATCTTCCATTTGTGTTTGGAGCTTTTTTATAATCGTTTCTGGAGATATTGCAGAATAAGAAGCAACTTTATTTTTATCAATTTCGTTGATGAACCCTTTTTTTTGTAATTCTTTTAATACACTGTAAGTGGTTGACCTATTTTCTCAGGAGATTCTGGCAATGGTGCTCGCATTTGCAATTTTGAGTTGAAGGCAAGCGAGATAAATTTTCGCTTCTTTTTCAGAAAAATTGTTTTTGATAAGGAGATCTACTAATTCCATAGGTAGTAAACAATAAAAAATAAATCTGATGTTAGTATAAGGTTTTTCTTTTGCAAGTTTTTGTCGATGATTTTCAACAACTAAAAATTCTGCTTATGTATTGATTTTGCTATATCTAATGATTATATTATTGTCATAAAATAAAAACAAATATAGTAATACATTAAGGTATAATTTAAAAAAAGATGAACAAAAAAATTGTTTCGTGGGAAGAGTATCGACAGAGCTCTCCACTTCCACACTATGTGGACTCGACAGAAAATTTGGTCGTTATATATAACGACAAAGAAATCAGAATTTCCGGGAAATGCTTATTCCCCAGTTCTGATCCAACTCTCAAACCGAGAGAACACGCTAATCACTTCCACGTGGTGATGTTGATTGATGTAGTAGAGACACTCAATGTGCTTTGGAATGCATCACGAGTAGCAAAATCTTTTTTAGGATTTAGTCAGATGCTATCCATTGAGACGAACAGTCGTATCACAGAAAAATTTGTTTTGGATACTTCTTATCGTTTCGAAGTACAAGCGACAAAGGGTACTCATGACTTTTGGAATGTGGAATTGAAAATTTACAATTCCGATGGCAAAGTTATTGCTACTGTTGAATGTAAGGCATATTGTCCTCGTCCTCAAGATTGAAATCTTGAAGTAAGACCGAACGTTGCATACAGCAGTTCGGTCTTTTTCTATTTTACCAAATACATCTCAATCAATCCCACCGTTTCCGCTATCAATCTTTCCTTTACGAAATACTTTTGTTTCTCGTCAATTAGTTCTCCTAATCCTGCAAGTAAATTCGTGGAATTGAAATGCTGAATAATAAACTTCTTCACTTCCTCTAAATACTCACCAGCTTGTTTTCCCGTTCTTTCTTGGAGAAGTGCTTCATTTATTTGAATGCCTTTACTCAAAAAGAAATGCACATCAAACAAATCTCTACTCGCAGTTCTTTTTCTTTCTAGTAAGGCAATGAGTTTGTTTGTAAATACTTCACGTTCTTCCATACACAATACCTGAGTCCCAAAGAGCAATATAAAGCTGAAATGGTCATTTTTTCGAGTTCTTTTATTGATTTCAATCTTGATATTCATTTCGTTCATTTCATAGTCTAATAAGAGAAAAATGGTATGTTCCTTATTATAGCTATCTTTCACCGTTCCGTAGGCTGAGCAGATAACAATCAAGTCTGATAATAAGACCGTTTCATCTACCGTTCAAAGGATATCAAAGTCCAAATCCGTGGAAAATCTGGGTAATCCATAGAGAAAATAGGCTAACGTTCCTCCTTTGAACCCCAAAATACTTCCATACTTACTTTGAGCAAGAGCAATGAGCAGTTGATGAAGATGAATTCTATGAAGATTAGTATTGAGTACCATTTTTGAGATGAGTAAGGTCTAAAATCAGTCTCTTATTTTGGTAGATTTCAGCAATTTCAAAAACTTTTGTCCAAGAGATATTCCTGAGATTATCAAAGTAGTATCACGGAGTAAGATAGAGTCTATCACAAATCGCTCTTTCTATTGAAGCAATAGTTATTCCTTTTTTGTGGAGAATTCCCATCGGATTAAGGAGAATTTTTGGAGTTATTCTTTGGTAGTGATAAGGTATTTCATCAACTACAAAAGATTTTGTATTATCCGAGATGGAAAAGATGCTATTTCCATAGTATTGAAAAACCACTCCTTCTGCATAGAGCACCGTTTCTAAGCTGATATAAGATGGTGTTTTGAGGGTGTTTGCTAGTTCCTCTGGTGAATAATGTGGCAATGTCCAAATACCATAATGAGGATTTTGAAGAAAGCCTTGCTGTTTTCGTCTGGTGAGTTGAACTCTAAGCACATTCGTATTTTGTATATGCAAAATTTGTCCAATTTGCTGGATGGTAAAGACGGTTTTCTGAGTGACGAGAAGTTGTGAGATTTTCATTTGTCATCTATATATTATCAAATATGATAATATTATAGTGAAATATGAATTTTTTGCAAGTTTTTCTGGAGTTTTCTTTTATTTTTTATTGCTGTTTATAGAGCAAATTCCCCTTCAGACTTTTTTCTTTTTTTATATCAATGCCAATACCACAAAATTCAGAATGAAGAGAAGTGCGGAAACCCATATCACAGGATGCATTTCTTTTGCCTTTCCCGTAGAGATTTTTACGATACAGTAAAAGATAAATCCTGCTCCGATTCCGTAAGAAATATTGTAGGCTAACGCCATAAAGATGGTAATGAAGAAGGCTGGGACTGCTTCGGCAATGTCCGTCCATTTAATATTTGCAAAGGAGGAAAGCATCATAATTCCCACAATGATGAGGGCTGGAGAGGTTGCTTCGGTTGGGACGAAGTTTAAGACCGGGGCGAAGACGATAGAAGCCAAAAAAAGCAGAGCTACGACCACCGAGGTCAATCCTGTACGTCCACCTGCTCCGATACCGGCAGCACTTTCTACATAAGTGGTAGTATTGGAGGTTCCAATGATTGCCCCGAGGGAAGTCGCGATACTGTCGGCGAAGAGGGCTTTGTCCATTCTAGAAGCGAAGCCTCTACCTTCGAGGGATTTTTCGTCTTTATCATCAAAGATTCAGCTTTTTCTCCCGGTCCCGATAAAGGTTCAGATGGTGTCGAAGGTATCGGAAAGCGAAAGGGAGAAAATGGTCATTAAGATGATAGGCAAGGCAGTAATATTGCTGAAAAGGGAACCAATCCCTTCGTGGCTGAATGCTGCTAAAAAGGTTGTTCAAAGCTGACTGAATGCATTAGAAATGCTAGACCAAGCGAAGGTTCCTGCCTGCATAGCAGCGACTTCCGTATTGGTAGAGAAACCGAGTAAAGCTAAGAGGATGCTGACTATCGTAGTTCAGAGGATTGCAAGGAAGACTCCGCCTTTGACTTTACGGACAACGAGGATTGCCATTAGGATAATCCCAAAAATCGCGAGCAGCAGTGAAGGGGTATTGAGAGGTACGAGTTCTGGGACTCAGGAAGCGAAAGAAATCAGACCGAGGTTTTTAATTCCGACGTAAGCTATAAAGACTCAAATTCCCCCTCCAATCGCATTTTTGAGTCCTTCAGGGATGGAGATAACGATGAGTTTACGGAGTCTGGTAATCGTGATAATAATATTGAGAATTCCACAGATAAAGACCATTGCCAAAGCTTCCTGTCGTGAGTAGCCGAGTCCGAAACAGATGACAAACGTGAAGAAGGCGTTGAGTCCCATTCACGGAGCGGTTGCGTAAGGAACGTTAGCGTAAAGTCCCATAATCAGAGTTCCCACCACTGAAGCAATGATTGTTGCGAGAAAGACTGCTTCCTTGGGCATTCCTGTTTGAGAGAGCATTTCCGGGTTAACGAAAATGATATAGGCCATCGCAAAAAAGGTGGTTATACCTGCGATAATTTCTACTACGGGCTTGGTCCCGTACTGTTTGAAGTGGAAGAATTTTTCCATCCTTGAAAGGGGTAAAGAAATAAAAATCAGCCTTTACTTTTTTTCTTATAGGGAAGAGTAAGGATTTTTCAAGAAAAAAGCGGTTGATTTTTTGCTTTTTTCGATTTTTTGGGTATACTTGTAGAGTACTTTAGTTTATACCTTAGTAATGGAAGAGAAAAAAAGGATTGAAGGAGAAAATGTAGATGCCAATAATGGAAAGGCTTCTTCCACCCACCAACAAGTTATCACCTCTACCAAAAACAAGCAACAACAGTTGGCTGACACTTTTTCAAAAATCTCAAACAAGGCATCCTCCAGCGAATTGACAAAAACCGTACAGACCTTACGTGAACGTGGGATTTCCCCAGAAGAAGTTCTCAAAGCAGTACAAGAACAACAAAAACTCGAAAAAGCTGGACTTACCACTATGGATGCACTTCGTAATGCAGGAACAATTGCAGATATCAAAAATACTGTCAAAGAAATGATTGAACATAATTCTCCTGATATTGAGTTTTTTACTCAGGGAAGTGAAGGAATGATTTACAAAATGAAAGTGGTGATTGACAACACTTTTCATACATTTATTGCAATGAAAAAGAGATTTGATAATAATATTAGCCATGAATCAAAAATGTTAGCCCATGCAAATAATTTAGTAGTAGATAGTGATAGAAAAGGTTTCAGTACTCCCGCTATTAGAGCGAAAGTACCAAATTTTATTGGTCCGGTGAGTGCAAAAGATTTGGAAGATGGCACCAAAATTGCAGAATATCTCGTAATGGAATATGTGGAGGGGAAAACCCTTTATACCCTTCAATTGGAAGCGATTATTAAAAAAATGCAAGAAAAGGTAAGGACACTTAAGCTTTTTACTTTTGAAGAATGGGAGGCAGAATTTTTAGAGAACTTAAAAAAAGAACGACTTAAGGAGAAAGAACAAAAATTAGAGAAAAAAAGAGCAATCTTTACAGATAATTTATCTAATGCAGAAAATCAACTCCGTTCTAAATCGCCAGAACAAAAAAAGAAGCTAATGCAACAAATAAAAGAAAAATATGAACAAGAACTCAAAGAGCAAGAAGCGGCTATTAAAAATGCATACTTTCTTAGATGACCAGCATTTATAGAAAAGAAAGAAGCATTAAGTTCTAAACTTAAAAATAGATATATATATCTACAAAAGTCTTTTGAAGAGTATCAAAGTAGATTGGTTGAGAAAACGATTGATTTTGCCGATGATAATCAATCTAAAGCAAATTATACTGTCCTGAGAGATGATTACCTTTCTATTATGGAGGAATGTAAATCTTTGCTCAAAGGAGATTTTTGGCAGTTCCCTGATGTACATCTAAGGGATACCCGTAAAGAATCTCAAAATGCTACGACCACAGAGTTTTTGAGATTTGTACAAAATGAGAATCTCCCTATTTTTTCTCCTGAGGAAAGAAGAGAAATTAGCAATCGTATTACCAATACCTTAGAGATTTTTCATAGTCATCATTTTTATCATAGAGACTTAGGACAAAACCCGAGAAATCTGATTATCAAAAGAGATAACGGAAAAGTTATCCCCTACATTATCGACTTTGGAGTCGCAATAGAAGACAAACGTTATGAAGAATGACCTGAAGTAAAATATGACCCTCAACACGGGATGAAAGCGAATGCCGTGGAGACTCATTATGCTAAAGATAACGAGATTCTTTCATTTATTACCTCTGGAGAAGAAGAATAGAAAAAACTTGTCTTTGTTCTATCGAAAAAGGACGGTTGCCCGTCCAAAAATATTACTCATCTTCACCTACCCCTTTCACTTTTCCAGAACGTTCTGCGATGATTTTTTTCGCAACTTGTTCTGGGACTCTTTCGTAGTTGGACATTTGCATTGTAAATTGGGCTCTTCCCTGCGTATTGGAACGCAAGTCAGTAGAATATCCAAACATTTCTGCCAACGGTACTTTTGCACTGATTGCGGTTGCATTTCCTCTTGGGGTTTGACCAAGGATAATTCCACGTCTGGATGATAAATCTCCCATTACGGTTCCTACATAGTCGTCAGGAGTAACGATTTCTACTGCCATAATTGGCTCGAGTAAGACAGGTCCCGCTTTGAAGAAGGCGTCTTTCATTGCTTTGTGCGTAGCGACTTTGAAGGAAACTTCTGAGGAATCTACATCGTGATAGGACCCAAAGAAAGGGATTACTTTCACGTTGATGATAGGGAATCCTGCAAGTAGTCCTTGAGCAACGACTTCTCTCGCTCCTTTGTCGATTGCTGGGATGAATTCGTTTGGAATTACTCCCCCTTTGATTTGAGATTCGAAATCATATGCTTTTTCATCGTTTTTCTCTAATTTCAAGACTACGTGTCCGTATTGTCCGCGACCTCCTGTCTGCTTTTTGAAAATTCCTTCTCCTTCTACATTTTGGGTAATGGTTTCTCTGTAGGCAACTTGAGGAGCTCCGGTGTTTACCTCTACTTTATGTTCTCTTTTCATTCTATCTACGAGGACTTCGAGGTGAAGTTCTCCCATACCGGAAATAATGGTCTGACCAGTTTCTTCGTCGGAACGGTAATTGAAACTTGGGTCTTCGTAAGCGAGTTTTGCTAGTGCCAATCCCATTTTTTCTTGGTCAGCTTTTGATTTTGGTTCCACTGCGATAGAGATTACGGTTTCAGGGAATTCCATATTTTCGAGGATGATGGGATGTTTCGGGTCGCAAAGGGTGTTTCCCGTTCTGGTGTCTTTGAGTCCGAGGAATGCACAGATGTGTCCTGCGTGGATTTCGTCGATTTCTTCACGTTTATTTGCGTGCATTAGTAGCAGACGCCCTACTCTTTCTTTTTGGTTGGTGATAGGGTTGAAGAGCGTGTCTCCTGAGCGAACTACTCCAGAATAGATACGCACGTAGGTAAGAGTTCCCACGAATGGGTCGGTCAGAATTTTGAAAGCGATTGCTGAAACGGGTTCTGCGTCAGAAGGTTTTCTTTCAAGCATTTTTTCGTTATCATCTACGTCTTCTCCTTGCATTACTCCTCTATCGAGTGGGGAAGGAAGGAAATCAATTACTGCATCCAGCATTAGTTGTACTCCTTTATTTCAGAGGGCTGAACCACACATCACAGGAAAAAGATTTCAACTAATAGTTCCCGTTCTAATGGCTCTTTTAATCAAATCAACTGGGATATCCCCTCCTTCGAGGAATTTTTCTGCCAATTCGTCATCGAAAACGGAAACCGTATCTAACATTTTTTCTCTATAATTTTCTGCTTGAGCTTTGAGTTCTTCAGGGATTTCGTGTTCAAGTACTTCTACTCCGTGGTCTCCTTCAAAGGTATAGTATTTCATCTTGATAAGGTCTACTACTCCTGCGAAGGTTTCTGCTTTTCCGTTAGGGATTTGGATAGCAACGGACTTATTGGTCATTCTGTCTTTGATAGACTCCAGACAAGAATAAAAATCTGCTCCCATTTTGTCCATTTTGTTGGCGAAAATCAGCCTTGGAACGTTATATTTATCTGCTTGTCTCCAAACGGTTTCGGTCTGAGGTTCTACTCCCTGAGAAGCGTCAAGAAGTGCAACTGCTCCGTCAAGTACGCGAAGAGAACGTTCTACTTCAATCGTGAAGTCCACGTGTCCTGGGGTATCAATGATATTGATGTGATGTTTATTCCAAAAACATACGGTGGTCGCAGAAGTAATCGTAATTCCTCTCTCTTTTTCCTGTTCCATCCAGTCCATATCTGCGGCACCGTCGTGGGTTTCTCAGATTTTGTGTTTTTTTCCCGTGTAAAAAAGCACTCTTTCGGTTGCGGTGGTTTTTCCAGCATCGATATGAGCCATAATTCCGATGTTTCTCACCCTTTCGAGTGGGGTAATGTCTGCCATTTGTTGAAATTGTAAAATGATAAAAAGTTGAATGCCTTATTGTATATGGAAGTGGGGGAGATTTTCAAGAGGAAAATTAACTTTGAAAACAACGTATTGATGCTCCCATTATACGGTCATTATAACTACTTGTATATACTCCTTGTGTATTAAATCCCAAACTATAAATATACTGATCATAAGGACTAACCGATCAATAATTACCCATCTCCTCTTGACCATAAAAATTCGCAGGGGGATTGTAGTTATACATTCCTGCAAGTGGTAATAGAAGGTCATTCTGAAATGCAAAAAAGGCTTCCATATTCCCATCAAAATCTAAATAAGGTAATCAATTTTCCGCTTCCCCATAATATTTTACTTTATCCCTATTTTCTGTATATCGTGCTGTTATAAGATTTCCCCGTTCTGTTGCACTAGGAATGTGAAATCCTTCTGGACATGGTCATTGTTTATTAATATCAATTATTCATCATACTTGATCGTTTGAAGAAATTGACCAATCGTCTCGTTGAAAATAGCGTCCATAAGATAATACTCACGTCCCAGCTAGTTTTGCTCCTACATTACACGCTGCTATGGTAATGTTTCCTACAACAATTACCTGTGTTTCACAATCTGTCCTAGTAAATCATATTGTTTGAAGAACAACCTCACTTTGAATAGGAGATAAAATACTAAAAACTACAGTAAAGACAAATATGATTAAAGAGTGAAGAAACATCTATCGTAGACTTATGATTAAAAATCAAGAGAGGAAACCTCTCTTGATTCTATACATGTGAAAGAAAAATACAAGCCTATTGTGCCGAAAGATCAAAGGGAACAGAATTACTGTTTACCTTTATATGAATATGGGCATGTGGTCCTGAGGCAACACCAGTTTCTCCAACATAACCAATTACGGTTATCCCCGCCCTTACATAGCTACCAACTTGAATACCAGTAGCATAGGAATCAAAGTGATTAATTGAAAGTTTATATTCGGTAGTTCCTATAATTTGTCGGATACCTATAATATTTCCTCCGTTATACAACTCTTTTTTAAACACAATTCCGTCCAAAGGGGATTTTATAGTAGCACCTTTACAGCCATCACGACGCCAATCCTGAGCGTAATACTCAGTACCTGTATGACTTCCCTGACCAGGATAACAAGAAATCCCCCAATCATCTCCTCCAGCTGATGGAAATCTATTATTCCAACTAGATCCATCGGCTCCAAATGGCCAAACAAGTTTCTTTGTCGTACCGGATATATCCACAACTGTATTATCCACATAGCTTGGATACGGCGTTACCGTAGTATACGAAGAACCCTGATAAATCTTATATACTACTGTGTAGTGTCCAGATTGTAATAAGGACATTTCTTTTAACCAATTTCCTGCGGGATTTACCGTCATACTATGCGGATAGGGATTCCCATCAGGAGCAGTAAAGACAATATCCACTCCTGTAGTTCCATCAGGAGGATTAGCTACGAAAAACCTGTACTCCGTAACGCCCGGTATTCCGTGAGTAGGCTCTCCAGGAAAAGGTGGAGTAGTACCCGGTTTCAGCTGAATACCATACTCCGTTGTTCCTCCAGATCTCGTCATTGGACTACCAGAATCTTCAACAATCACCTCCTCCTCAACGGGAGCAGGAACCACGTCATCCTGAGAACAAGATGACATCATACATGCGAATACGCATACCATCACTGTGGCGAAAACTCCTAGAGCTCTCAAGCCACTTTTCAAAAATACTTTTTTCATTTTTTTACTATTGTGTTGTAATGATGTAGCACC
>JAITQZ010000052.1 GCA_031288635.1 Candidatus Peribacteria bacterium
TACGTTATCGTATAGCTCACCACTTTCCAACACGCATACAGTGTACTATTCCCTGTTGGCGTATAGCTTGCTCCTGCTTCTCCTGCCTTTGTCCCTCCACAACTTGTGGCGGTATACCACCCACTAAAGGTATAGCCATTCTTTGTTGGGGCGGTAGGAAGCGTTACTGATGGATAAGCCCCCGTTGAGGCTGAGACTGACCAATTCGCTCTTACGGTGATATTTCCGGTTGCACTTGCTGGGATGCTTAACACATTCGTAGAACTATTCACACTACTTGTCGTTGGAGATGAGTTCGTCGTTATAGTCCACGTGTCAAATAACGATGTTTTTGTTATGGTATTTGTACTCGTTAAATTCCCTGGGGTCGGTGTGCCTGACTGCGAATTAAACGATACTGTGTACGTCGTACCTGATGCATACGTCACTGCAGGCACTGATGGTCTCGTTAACGTTCTGGTTTGATTGGAGCCACTTATAGTATAATTTGTTGGATTAGACACGGTACCTCCTCCATTTCTATCTATCGTTATGGTATAACTTGTGGTATCCATTCGGACGGTGTCACTATATTGTGATGATATATTCCCTGCTGCGTCTCTAAATCGCACGTATACCGTTTTATTTCCATTTCCTGTATCCAATGTTCGTGTTGTGGATGTTGCATAAGTCTCCCAGGAGGAAGAACAAGTTGTGGTATTGGAGATACACATTTGAGTGACTCCTACATTATCTGTAGCAGAAAGCGTTAAACTTACACTTGTTGATGAGGTATAAGGTTTATTATTGATGGTGATACTTCCCGTTGGAACGGTATTGTCGAAGTTGAAGATGCCGCTTTTGGTGATGGTAGTATTTCCTGCATTATCTTTGGCGAGAATTCGGAGATAGAAAGCACCGTTACCATCGGATTTGGTGATGGTTCCTGCACTCGTGAAGGTGGAAGAGAAGGTGTTTTCATCTGGAGCGGTAGAGCCTGTTGTTCGTTGGTACTTTAAGCTAGAAGCGTTGACTCCTGCAGTTGCGTCAGTTACGGTAACTTTGGAAGCGTGGCTTTTTGCGTAGGTGGTGTTACCGTCTGGGTCAAAGGCTACAGTTGGGGCAGTAGTATCCAAAATGATGCTGTCGGAGTATTGACTTGAAACGTTTCCCGCGGCGTCTTTGTATTGCACGTAAACGGTTTTTGTTCCATCGGTTGTAGGTAAGGTTCGAGCTTTACTTGTGGTATAGGTTTCTCGTGAAGAGCAAGTTGTGGTATTGGAAATACACATCGTCATTGCATTAGTATCACTCGCAGAAAGGGTTAAAGTTACGCTTGTTCCTGTGGTGTAGGTTGCCCCTCCATTGATGCTGATACTTCCTGTTGGTTTGGTGGTATCAATATTATTGGCAGCGGCACTGGTACAAGTGGCGGTATTTCCAGCGTTGTCAGAAATCTGAAGGGAACAAGTGGTTCCGTTGGTTGTGATGGTACAGTTTCCGCCTGCGGTGGCAATTCAGCTTTCTCCGTCTGTGCTTCCTGTGAGGGTTGCGGTAACGTTTCCGCTGGTTGGTGTGCTTGGGGAGTACGTTCGGGTTCCGCAGGTTGGAGCGGTGGTGTCGGGAGGGACGTAGCTAATTCTAGCGGCTCCGTGTCCATCATTTCCTATCGTGGTTCCGTTTCAGTCTTTTGCAGGCATTGAGGCGTCTCCTGCTATCATCGTTGTGTCTGTGAAAATTTTATTAGAGTAATGATAGGAACAGACAACATCACTTGTAGCCAACGTCATATTACATATTGTTGTGCCGTTTGAAGCCTTGCGTGGGGTAGTATCCGTCGCGGACAAAATCGCCACCGCTCCTGTGTATCCTGAAATGAACGATGAACCTCCTCCACCGCCTCAATGATACAATCCTGCACCTCCATATCGTCCTCCACCTCCTCCTACTGCACTTATACCGAGATTTGAACCTCCTTTACCAAATGAACCCTGAGCACCAGTAAGATAGGATTCATCCATTGTATGTGCTCCATTATGTACTTCAACTACTCCTCCTGCGGTTTGCGTTCCTCCACCACCGGGATAGTATCCATATCCATTGGCATTATTGATAGCTTCTCCTGTACCTCCTCTCAAACCTCCACCATATCCTCCGTTTCCATCTCCATATCCTCCTGGAACAGTTTGCCCGTTTGTACCTCTACTTCCAGCTCCACCTCCTCCACCCGCTACCATAATACGACTCGTGAGACTTGTGGCAGTATCCCGTGTTCCGTTTACTATTCTCACATCTGTTGCACCTCCTCCTGCAGCTCCTCGTTGAGCGGTAAATTCACTTGGTCTATTAGATGCACCTCCGTTATATCCACCGGTAGCACTGGTTGGCGTACTTCCCACAAAGAGATACAACTGTTCTCCTGAAGAGAGGAAAATGGTTCCTTTCGTGTATCCTCCTTTACCACCAGAAAACACGGTCGCTTGGTGGGCACCGGTGATATTATTTCCTCCTTGTGCTCCTCGGAGTTCTATTTCGTATTTTCAGTCATAAGGAGCAGTAAAAGTCTGAGGTGCTCCTGTGTATCAGAAGTTCACGATTTGCTTGTCTCCATAGGCGGATATGCTGTAGGAGATGTTGCTGGGGGAGAAAGTGGCGAAGATTTCGGCGTTGTCTGGGGTGTCGGAAACCCCCGCGGCTTCGCCGCTACCCCCTTCTCAGGGGGTTCCATCGGATATTGAGGCGTCGCTGTTTGGGTCGTCGGGTTGTTGTTCGTTTTGTTCATCGGATTGTTCATCGGATTGTTCATCGGGTTGTTGTTCGTTGGTTTTGTCGGTTTCGGGTGTGTTGAAGTTTTCAGCGACTTCGTCGCTGGGACGAGGCAAGCCATCGTCCGTACTGTCGGTGGTGTTTGGGGTGTTGGTGTTTGTGGTTTCGTTATTCGGACGAGGCAAGCCATCGTCCATACTGTCGGTGGTGTTTGGTTCGGCGGTGTCGCTGTTTGTTTCTATGTCGATTTCTCCAGAAAAGCTTATCTCTGAGAGCGGGGAAATTTGTTGATGAGTCATCAGCAGTTGTCCACTTACTCCCCAGAGAAAGGTACTAAACCCTAAGATGTATCGGGTATATACATTTTTTGGTTGTTTCATCGTATGTAGCAAAAATGATTAAAAAAATTCTGTATTTATTATATTCTAAAAATTTTCTTATGCAATTTTTTTGCTGGTTTTTAGGCTACTTCTAGTTGCTATCTTATGGTTAGATATATATATCTATTTACTTATATTACAATATGGTATATCTTTTGATAAACGATGCTCTTGCATCTCTTGAGCAGTTTTTTTTAACGGTCTTTTTTCTTGATTTTTCTGTTAGCTTTTGTATATCTTTGGCAGAGACTTTTCTTTTATCCCAATGTTTTTTTTACTTATGCAGATTTTCTTTACTAATCTGGTGGAGGATGACCTCCTTTCTTGCAATCTCATTCCGGCGACTTTTTTCTCTTCACGAGATTTTGATTTGTTAGTACGACTTATTCCCTTGTGTATTATTGTTGCATTGCTAGGGTTCGCCCTGAAAATCCGAGCTGCTTGGACAGCAGGGAGACAGACACAGCTTGTGTGGTTTATTTGTCTTTTGGTGTTTAATACTTGTGGCATTTTGCCTCTCATTTATTTGTTTTGCTTTCAAAAAAAGGAAACCTAATGCACGTTCTTTTCAGACTTTTCACTTCCCTAGTTTTGTTTTCAGTGTTTTTTGTGCCTTGTGTGCTTTTTGCTAATTATGAAACCTTTACCCAAGTCCTCCAAAAGGTAGGTATCAATGTAGCGAATTTAGCACAAAGCTCTAGTATTTCTCGTTTTGAGATGGCGAGGCTGCTCAATGCGATTGAGTGTGAGGATTGTATTATTCCTTCTCCGTGGACCCAACAGCATTATTCGTTTCAATTCTGGACAGATTTTTCCAAAATGCCCAATAGGGATTTTCAGGATATTACGTATCGTAGCACGTGGTGGACACAGAAAGATTACTATTATTGTGTGGCTTATGTAGGAGAGTCTGAATATATGAGAGGATACCCTGCTGCGACTTCTCCTACGTGTGGCGGAAAGTTTTGTGGGCAAAACTCGATTTCCAAGTCAGAATTTTTTCAAACGGTGCTAAATATCATTGATGAAGGCATTATGCAACATTACTCGGCAAAGTGGTCTGCTATTCAGGCGTGGTTTGCCAAGCTCACTCCGGGGAGCTATACCTACAAGGTGTTGTCCGACAGAGATATTCAGGCTATCAAAATGGCTGATTCCAAATCTACTTCCATCACGACGTCCGACCAATTTCAGGTCTATCTCAAATATTGTATGTTTAATTTGTCTGAGTGTAGCTTTCAAACGTTTGGGAATATTGGTTATGGATATTGGCCGGTGAGTGAATTAAATGTTTTGATGAAGGAAGGGGTTATTACTAGAGCAGATACAGAAAATGTCTCGTCTAATCTCAAAGGAGCTGATGCCCTAAAAATTCTTTATTACGTATATCGAAATTATAGTAAATGTACCGTTAATGACGACTATGACTGTGATGCAGTCGTGAATACTCAAGATAATTGTCCGTATACTTATAATCCTGGTCAAAGAGATGTAGATGGTGATACCCAAGGGAACGTCTGTGATGATGATATTGATGGAGATGGTCAAAAAAATCCTGAAGGTATCGTAGATGATAATGATAATATCATTATTGATAAATGGGATGCTGGCAGTGACCAGACTCCTCTTGGTGATGGTAAAAAGGGGTTTTGATTGTTTATCAATGTGCAGTCTTTGACTGATACGCTGCCTGCGATAATTTCTGCGAAAGTGTTGACGGATGGTGATTTGCAATCTCTTCAATGGTCTATGGGAGATGGAGCGACATATTCGACGACGTTGCCCAATATTTTACATACGTATAAATCCTCAGGGACCTATACCATTTCTGTTTTGGCTACTGACCAGACTGGGAAAAAAGCTGAGGCTAGCACTAAGGTATATATTGCACCCGGTTCCAATCTTTTTTATCAGTTGGCAATTCAGCCTACGTTTACTTTTCAGAATGGGGGAGTGGAGTATCATTTTAGTGTTGCTTCTCAAGGGGATTTGGACCGTGTAGTTTGGAGTTTCAATACTCCAGAGGTTCGTGAGACCCCCATTGGTGGTAGTATTACCCAGACGTTTTCTGGGACTACGATGGTGGTGGTGCACGCAAAGGCGTATGCTCAGGGAGCATTGAAAGCTGTTGCATCAACCAATATTTTTCCTTCTGCTACTCCGAGATTTGCTTCTCTCCAAGTGGTAGCAGGGAGCTTGCAGGTGCCGACCAAGGTCACTACTACGTTAGCGGGATTGAAAATGCAGTCTGTACAGAATATTTTGCGAGACCGAGGTGATGGGATGATTACCTCTGGGACGGAGCTTACAGTGACCCATTTATATACTTCTTCTGGGATTAAAACGCTCAGGCAGACACTTTTTTTGCAGGATGCTCAGCCTCTGGAAAATATTATCACATTTTTCGTGGAAAATCCTTTTGCTTCCCATTCAGTTGCACTGAATATCGTAGGGACTCAGTTTTCTTATCCGCAGGCTCAGCCAGTTAAATTTACGCTTTCCCTTTTGTCCCGCAGTCCTGCGGGGCTCCCTACACCGATACGTATTGCCAATACGTTTGCAATCAATCAATCACAAACCTTTTCGGCGACTCCGCTTTCAAAGATTGTTTTGCAATATGTGTATCCTGATGCAGGGACGAAAAGTATTACTTCTTTTGGGGAAATCAATAGATGTGTTTCCCTTTTCAATCAAGGGACGGTGTATATCTCTGCTGAAGACCGTTGTCTCGCTGCTCTCAAAAATGGTAGGCTCACGCAGTATCAATGTGATATGGATAGCGATGGGATTCCAGACCTTTGCGATGATGACCTAGATGGAGATGGCAAAAAGAATCTTCTTGGGTTGGTCAAGTATGAGAAGGCTGACTGTAGCTACGATAATGATAACGTTGATGGAAGCATTTTGAGGAAACATTTTGGGGTATGTTCGTTGGATAATTGTCCTTTCGTTAAAAATGCTGACCAGAGTGACCTGAATAATAATGGTATTGGAGAGGTTTGTGAAGCTTGGACAAAGACGATAGTTGCTACTCCGGGAGAGACCGATACGCTTTGGAAGTACGACCAAGACAAAGATGGTATTCCGGATGATGTAGATTTGTGTCCCACGATTCCAGGAGATAGGGTTCATCAAGGTTGTCCGAGTTTTTGAAATGGAGGTAGGACGGATTTGTGTGAATCTGCTGTCCCAGCTACTTGTGGTGATGGGAAATTAGATGCAGGAGAGACCTGTCTTACCTGTCCTGAGGATACGGGATTTACGTGTTTTGTCTGTGGAAATATGGTTTGTGAGGCAGGGGAATCAAATGTGAATTGTCCTGTTGATTGTCCTCCATCGGATGAGAAATGTGGAAATGGGGTGCTGGACCTGTGAGAAACGTGTAGAGATTGTCCGGCAGATACAGGACCTTGTCAGCCAGTATGTGGAGATGGAAAATGTGAAGTAGGGGAGTCAAATGTGAATTGTTCAGCAGATTGTCCTCCATCAGATGAGAAATGTGGAAATGGGGTGCTGGACACGTGAGAGACGTGTAGAGATTGTCCGGCAGATACAGGACCTTGTCAGCCAGTATGTGGAGATGGGAAATGTGAAGTGGGGGAGTCAAATGCTAATTGTTCAGCAGATTGTCCGTCAATTATTGCGACATGTGGAGACGGGACTTTGGATGCAGGGGAGAACTGTTTTACTTGTCCTGTGGATGCTCAGCCTTGTTTTCCTGTGGATGCTCGTTGTGATGATAGTTGTGGAGTGAATGACTGTACGGTTTGTCCTACTGATTGTAGTACCACTGATGTCTGTTTGGCGTATTGTGTTCAGAATGGGAAGAAAGACCCGTTAGAAACTTGTGACCCTACTGATACGACAAAGCAATGACGAGGAAATAAGGGTTGTTCTGATTTTTGTCTGCCTCTTAGTGTAAAAGAATCTGATAATCCTGATTGTGATGGGGTATGTGGAGTAAATGATTGTAATGTCTGTTTATCTGACTGCGATAAGACCGATATTTGTTTGGCGTATTGTGTGCAAAATGGGAAAAAAGACCCCTTGGAAACTTGTGACCCTACCGATATGACTCATCAGGGACGAGGAAGTAAAGGTTGTTCTGCGATGTGCCAACCGCTGTCTCCGGCAGATACAGAAAATCCTGATTGTGATGGGGTGTGTGGAGTAAATGATTGTAATGTCTGTTTATCTGACTGCGATAAGACCGACATTTGTTTGGCGTATTGTATTCCGAATGGGGTTCGTGATGCGGGGGAAGTATGTGACCCGAGTGAAGCAGGATGTAATGCATTCTGTCAGCGGATTACTCCGCCAAGTGGTTGTGATGGAGTCTGCTGACCAGATGATTGTGATTTGTGTCCTACGGACTGTAATCAGACCAATAGATGTATTACCTATTGTGGAAATGGTAGTGTGGATTTAGGCGAGGAATGTGATGATGGTTCTCTCAATGGAAAAAATGGACACTGTTCTATGGTCTGTAAGTTGGAGACTTGTGGGAATGGGATAGTAGACGCTGGGGAGACTTGTGGAAATTGTCCTCAGGATGTGCAGTGGTGTATTGTAGAGCAGAATTGTAATATCTGTCCGTGTCCCTATGCAGATTTTGCTAGTGATTTGATTTCAAAAGACCGTGTTAGAGTAAAACTTCGAGATAGTTCTAGAAAGGTATTCTATCGTTTCTCACCAGAAGTTCTGATTTCTAATTTTCTTTAAAATTTGACTTGACTTCCGTGCTGTAATAATTATAATGTAATATAACAAAATTTTAAAAGATGAAAAAGTTGAATCTAGACTGGGAATCCCTCTGTAAGCGATGTGGTCAATGTTGCCATATCAAACATAGGGTAGGAAAAGAAGTGATTATAGACCCAGAGATGGTTTGTAAGCACTTACAAGATGACAATACTTGTGCGATTTATCATAATCGCCTAAGTGGTCATTGTGTCTCTATTGTGGAGGCACTTCAGAAACATGAGGGATTAGTGCCAGCAACGTGCGGGTATCTTCATTACGCCCCTGGGTATAGACCGGCTTTGGCTCCAGAAACCATGGATGAATTCTGGCAATTGGTTGCCAGACACGGGACTATTTGTATGGTTAGCTTGAAACGCTTGTTTCCTGACTCTAATGCAAAAAAAAAAGAACTAGAAGTGGAGTAAAAAAAAATTAATAAAAAAAGAGATGAAAAAAAATTTGATTATTTTAATTATGATGGCGGGATTTTTATTTTCCGCCTGCGAGAAAAATTATTACGAGGGAGACACAGTTATTGTCTGTTCTCCGAATGGTGAAAATGGAGGAAGTTCTGATGTTTCCTTCATAGTCGATGGAAAAATTGCATCAGAAATTACGGTATATCAGGATTTCTGGTTGACTTTGCAACCTGTTCGCCCTATGACGAGGGGATATTTCAAAGTCTGGTATCACTGGGCACCTGAGGGGATTCTTTGGGGTCCGACGAAAGCCGGAGTATATTTGAACATTGTCCCTTACTATCAAAAGGGACAGACAGAAATATTTTATGCCCAATACTTTGATGTGGAGGGAAAACCTCTTACAACAAAGCGAGGGCTAAAGATACATTACCGATAGGGTTTCCCTATCGGAAAGAGCGAGTTGAAAGTCAGACTCGCTTTTTTGTGTTCAGGGATGTGTAGTTTGTAAGTGTTCACTGCAGAAATAAAAAAGTCAAACTCTTATTTCCCCGTGGAGGTCGCAATTCAGAGGAGCACCAAACTATGTTTCAATGAACTGCATTTGAACGTTCAGAGTTCATATGAATGACGAGCCCCTAAAAAGGGTCTCGATTTGCTAGCCTCTCTATGACGGGTCATATGTTTTTAGGAGTTTATATAGAGAAATTGTCTATTTCTTAAGATATTTCTAAAACCGTGAATACTTACTGTAGTTTGCCTTGACTTTGAAGGTATATATCATTATAGTAATTGATGTAAATAAAAAATAATATTATCAAAAAAAAAGAAAAATATGGAAGTAGAAAGATTATTCTGTATTTACGTATATGGCGATGTGAAAAAATTTATTCTCCATGTGAATACGGCTTTAACGAGGAAGTTTCCGTGGCTTTCTCTGTATGTGTGGCCGGAAGACGTTCTTCGATTTAAATCTCTTCTTCAGATGGGAGAACAATTGGAGGGATTGAAACATCGTGTTCCGCCAGTGTGCATTCTGTTTGGGACAGAGAAATCCCTGTTGGGAGGAAAAAATTCCAAGGGAAAAGAATCTCGGATTCTTGGACTCTTGAAGACCCATCTCCCTGAGACAAAGGTGATTGTTTTCTCTGAGCGAGAGGATGAAGATATGAGTACGTTTTGTGCTCGTATTGAGGAAGAGATTATCCCCCGTTTGGGGAGCATATTTAATGACTGGGAAGTCAATCAAGAAGAAGAGGGAGAGCTATGAAAAAACTGATATTTCTTTCAATGCTTCTTTGTATGGGATTTTCTGGGTGCTCTTGGCATATAGAAGAGCCGGAGCCAGAATATCCGATTTTTCCTCCCTGTGGTTGTCCTGATGATTCAGGGACGTCCAATCCGTGTGATGGGCAATATTTCGCTGCTCCTAAAGCCACTCTTGGCATTGACCCTGATTGCTATATGGCAAATGGGGTTAAGGTACGCGTGGTGGATGAAAGTCTCTATTTCATCGACGGGCAAGAATTGCGTTTTTCGAAAGGGAATCGTGGTATCTACGTATTCACTCATTCGAGTGTACGTCATCGGGCGATTTACTTTCAATATGGAGATGGGGCACCAGAATTTATGGAGTCAGTGACTCCGAGTGGAAAAAATTATTTTGTGTTGGAAAAAAGGGCTCATCGTGCTGATGAGACTTTGCGTATCCTTATTGGGTCGGAAGGGCATTGGATGACGAGCCTTCGATTGAGGTATTAACTGTAAAACATTAAGCGAGCAGAAACTCTGTCTCGCTTTTTGGTGTTTGAAAATGGTGTTATAGAGATGCTTCATTAAACCGTTTGGATGGTAACTACTACCAAAAAAAATCCATTGAAAAATTGTTAAGGTTTTGTATATTGATAGTGTTTATTTCTTATTCCTTCTCTCTATGATGACATCTGCTAGTACTTCCAAGCTTTTTCGAGATGATGTAAAAGCGATTTTTCATTCCTACAGAGGACAGATGATTTGGATTGCGATTTTGAGTGGATTTCTGATTTTTTTGCTTAATATTTTGATTGGGGTGTCGTTTTATGGGAATGCTTTTAATGCTTCACTGAGGGACAAGCTTGGAATGTACTTTTATATCAAAGATGTGCCTGAGCAGGAGACCGTTATTTACAAGCAAGTGATGAATCTCAAGGAAAAGCTACAAGCTGAGGGATTGCAGGTGGATTTTTCGACCAAGGAAGATGCTCTCGTATTCCTGCAGAAAAGGTTGCCAGATTTGTCCGGAAGTTTTGAAAAATTCTGAATGAAAAACCCGTTGCCTGCTACGCTGTATGTGACGTTTCACGACCAATCTCAGTATGAGGTGTTGCAAAGGGTAATGAATGAAAATAAAGATATTATTCTCAATGTCCAAGACCTCTCTCAGGCGAGCAATTTGAAACAGCAGGAAAATAGAGTGGTGAATATTATCAAGCTTTCCAATTTTGTACAAATTTTGTGTTGGACGTTGGTGGTCGTGATTGCAGCGGTGATTTTGTCGTTTGCAGTCTTTTTTCTCAGGGGGATTTTTACGACGTTTCATACGGATATTCAAGTAAAGAAGCTGTTGGGTGCGAAAAAAGAGCAGATTGTTCAGCCGTTTTTGGCAAGTATCTTTTATGCGGTGATAGGTGGTTTTGTGGTGTCTCTGGTGTTGGTGGTGGGGAGTCTGTTGGTATTTGACCACTATATAATGCAGGTATTCAGCTTTGCTTTGCTTCCTTTTCTTTTAGGTCAGTGGTCGAGGGTAGTGGCGGTGATTGTGGGAGAATTGGTGGTGATTATGGTTCCGTTGTGGGGGATTTCGTATCGTTTTATTCTGACGTTGCATAAAAAATTGAAATAATTATCTGGTCTCGTAGTTCTTTCTTAGATACGTGGATGAAAAGGTTTCAGTCTGAAGAGGTTGGTCAGTATTTTCTGTCTGGATGGTAGAAAATGGGAAGAATGGTGAAATGGTGTTTTCAGTTTCCTCTTTTGTTCGAATGGTTCTTTCGAGGTCGATTTTGAGTTCGGAGATAGGGTGTTTGGTGATTTCGACTCGTTGTGCTGTGCGGGGACTGATGGCGACCAATTGAGTGCCACTTCCGAGCCATTTGACTTTGAAATAGATGTCGTAGTCTCCGGTGTTTTTTATCTCAAATTGTTTGCTGAGTTCGTAGATGGCTGCGTCGTCGCCACCAGCATTTTCTCCGTAATATTGGACGAATCGTTCGTTGTGGGGATGTCTTTTGAGGATTGCGATGTTGGGATGAATGATGGTAGTTCTAAAGACTTGGGCAGTCATTCCGCAGACTCCTCCGTAAAAGAGGAAATTTTTCTCTCCTCTGCCGGTGCAGTAGCCTTTGACTTTGGCGAGTTCTCTATTTGCGTTAAAGCTTGTTCCGGGTTTTAGGAGGTAGCCGTCGATACGCTGGAGAGCGAGGGTGTAATTTTGTGTATTACAGCGGGAGAGGAGGGAGAGGTCTTTTTCACTGACGTAGAATGCAAGTTGGTTTGCCCGATAGCGAGCGAGTTCGGTTTTGGTAAAGCTGATTTCATTCCCTTGTTTGGCTAATTTTGCGAGGGTTTGTTGGGAGGTGGTGCTGCTGTCCAAGATGTTTGGGGTGTTTGTTGCGAAGGTAGGGGTGCTGCCATAGTAGCGGTAGCTCATTTCGAAGGGTTGGTAGACTTCACTTCGTCCAATGATGTCGTTTCGGAGGAGGTCTACGACTTGTTTGGTTTCGAGTTTTGGGAGGTTGCCTTGGAGGACGCAGCTGGCTTCGATTCGGTAGGTAGCACCTTCTTGGCGAAATCCGCATTGAGAAAAGAGCGAGGAGGCGGTTTTTTGTTCTTTGTCGTTCAATTCTGCTTTTTCTTGTTTTTCTTGTTTGTTGTCTTGATGGTCTGGTGCATCTTTGGTTTCTGGAGAGGGGGACTTTATGGAAATACTGTTTGCAGAAAGTAAAACTATACTGCCTCAGAGGAGAAAAAAGCTGATGGTGATAAGGAGAGATTTCCGTGATTTCATAGTGGTAGGATAAGGGTTTTCCCAGAAAAATCAAGAGTAGAGAGGGTGAATATGCTATTTTCTCTTGACTTTAAATAGCAGATTTATATATTTAGGATGATATGTGAGGGGGTTTTTTGAAATTTTTTGCCCTTCATATATGTATTTCGCTCCTCTTTTTGCCCAAAGTAATGACCTACGGGAAGTTATGGTTGCCACTTTATTAAGTGGTAATGTAAGTCATCGTGTACGGCGATGTGAAGCAATGGAAAGAGGAGCTTTTTTTGTTCAGCATTTTATGTCCCCTTTTCTAGAAGGGGGAAGAGGGGTAAAACTTTTAATTATATCACGCATTCGGACACCGCAGTATTGCGGTGTCCCTACTGTGAATTGTGTGTTTTACATATGTCAGTCCTGTATCATCTCGTATACGTAGGGCTTGCTATTTGGCAGGAAATCTGTATATAGGAGCCAGCCTACGCAGTTTTGCGGGGTTTGTTTTGTCTGATTTTTATTCTTTTTGAACTACACAATGGTAAAAATTACTACGCAAGAAGTTAAAAAAGGCTCAATTCTCCTTATCGAAGGAAAACTTTTTAAGGTGATGGATACGGCACATACGCATATGGGACGTGGTGGAGCTACGGATACGTTCAAAGTGAAAGATATTGTCAGCGGAAAATCCAATGTTTTCACGTATAATGCAGGAGCAATGCTTGAACAAGCGGAAGTTTCTACCAATAATGCTGTATATCTCTATAATGCGGGAAGTACGTATTCCTTTATGGAGAATGATAGCGGAGAGATTTATGAACTCGAAAAAGAGACCATTGAAGATACCGTAGGGTATTTGAAAGAAAATTTAGATGTCTATTTGCAGATGTACCAAGGAAACGTGATTAACGTGATTTTGCCTTCTACGATTACCTACAAGATTACTTCAACCGTTCCAGGAGTGAAAGGAGATAGAGCTCAGGCGGGGACAAAGCCAGCAACTATTGAAACGGGACTGGAGGTGCAGGTGCCACTCTACAAACAAGCAGGAGATGAAGTGGTAGTGAATACGTTAACGGGGACGGTGAATTAGTTGTTTCACCTTGGTCTGCTCTTATGGAACAAAAAACGTTTTGAATTGCCCTCAAGGCTCTTATTCAGAATGCTGATGGAAACTTCCTTATTCTCTTCAAGAGTGATAGTGAAGAGGTGAACCCTCACGATTTTGATATCCCTGATGGGAGAGTAGAGCGAGGGGAAAAGCTGGAAGAGGCGATAGGTAGGGAAGTGAGAGAAGAATGCTGATTGGAAATTGAGCTACAGAGGGTTTCTCGTGTCTGGGGATTTACTCAGGGAGGGTTGCATTTTTGGAAGAGCAAGGAGGAGATTTTGTGTGGGGAGTTACCGAGGTGGTTGCAAGAGAAAGTGGGAGTGATGTAGAGCAGTGAAAAATTACGCTTGTATCAGGAGAGAGGAGAGCAGTGGGAGACGTTAATTAAATGACTTTTTTTCGAAAATGTCTGGAGGTGTGTTAGTAGTATCACTAAATAGTTCTCGATATCGATTTTTTGCCTGAGGATTTTTTTCAAAGAAGGTCTTTATATCTTCATCTTTGCCCTTTTGGTTTATCCGAGCATTAAAAAGTTTACCTACTGGAGAAGGACTATTTTTGTAATGATTTTGTGCATATGAATTGTTTAACCATTGTTTAAATATTCCTGTTCGGGTACTATCTCCTAAACCAACATCTTTTTTCCCTTTATCCAATTTTTTCGTTTCTGTAATAAATTCGTTGTATTGAGTAGAAGAAATTGCAACGTTTGTTAACTCTCCTGCTGCTTGGCTTGTAAGAGAAGTAGTATCTCCAAAAAACTTGTTTAATCTTTCTTCACTTCCTTTACTAAATTCTCTGACTGCATTATCTGTGTTTCTTTCTATCTTATCAAAGATTCCATTTTCTCCTTTCGGGTCATAGATGTTACTCATAGAAAGCGTTCCTCACGGTACAGGGATAATAGGGAGTTTGCTAGTGAAATCTTGAATAATTCCTGTACTTTTTTCAGCAAATTTATCGATGATTCAGATTCCGGTTTTTTGAGCGATGGCAATCTTGATAATAAACCACATCAAGACCAGAGTGATAATAGAAAGTAAGAGTTCTTGTAGCGTTTTATTTACTCCACGGATGGCAACATTTACCATATTGGTATCTAAGGTGGTAGTATAGGTTTTGCCTCCCTCTCCCTGAGCATTGTTAGTAAGTTCTTCCTTACTAGTAACGGTTACGCCATTGGATTCTAAAGAATCTGAATGTTGGTCTATCAGAGGTCTCATCAATCCTGAAAAAATCAGAGCCAATGAAAGTGCGAGGCAGATAATTACAGGTTTGAATGCGAGATTGAGAAATCCTTGCACACTAAATCCTTTCTGTTTGAGAGCGTCTGTTATTCCATCTATTTCTTTGAGTTTCTGTTTTCCTACTGCAGAGATACAGTAGAGTAAAATAATGATGGGAGAAAGAATGATAAAAAGCCGTAGGTAGACGATTCTCATAAATGCTATCACACACAGAAGAATCATTGCCAAGGAATACAAGATAATTTCGATTCCACTAAACAGAATTTTTATGAGGGAGCTAAGGGGCTGTGTCATATCCATATTGGGGAGTTGGCTTTCATTGAGCATATTGATACCGAGGTACACCAGAGGTCCAGCGAATGAATTTGCATTGGGAGTGAGGAGGTCAATGACACCGCTGATACTGAGGGTGGAATTTATCGGTTGAGTACTATATTCGACTTTTTTGGCAGAGGTTTCAGTTAGGTCGATGGTTCTTGTGATTTGTCTGTTGATTTCCCCATTTTCGGCTTCTATTTGCTTCGTAATGTGGGTTATTGCTTTGGTTAAATCTGTATTGAGGGTAATAACGTGAGATGGTATTGTCCCTACGGCAGCAGTGGCGATTGTAGAGACATCAAGTATTGCTGCTGTTAAAAATCGGCTGATTTGTATGCAGACCCCTGCTACTAATATTTTGATGACAATATTTTTTATAAAACTGGTAGCTTCATCTTTGTATATCATCACTCTAAAGATATAAAAGACGAAAATAAATCAGAGTGTAAAGTTAGCGATATTTTTCATCATATTTCGACACAATCGGAGATAACTATCCAATCAAAAAGCTGAGCCGTAAACTCGGGTATTTGTGAGAAACTCTCCCGCAAAATTAGCAAAGATAATCCAACTTCGAGACAAAACACTTATCCAAAAATTCAGAGATAAAGCGGTGATTTGGATACTTTCTTCTGTAGCGGTAAGTGCTGTCGTTTGGGCAAAGCTATATCCAAAACATACTATGGCTATCATAGCTATGGTCAGTAGCAGATGAAGAGTACGTTTTGAGAACATTGGAGTAAAGAGAGGAGAGTAAATAGTATTAAGAGGTAGGAGCAGGAGTAGTAGGAGTAGGCGTAGTAGGAGTAGGAGCAGTAGGAGTAGGAGTAGTAGTAGTAGGAGGAGTAGTAACGTTTTCCTTTTCTAGTTTTCCTTGGTCGTTGAGCTTAAAGGTTGTTTTGGTACCGTTTTGTGTATCGGTAAAGGTTCGTTTATTCCCTACTAAATCTTTTCGTATTGCTTCTTTTCCGTTTCCTGTGCTAGAAGTATCAACTTTGATGAGTGATTCTACTACACTTTTATCAGTTGCTTTCTTTATCGTGTTGATGAAAACTGTCTTATAGTTGTTTCTCTTCTTGTTATCGTTTTCTGTCTTATATGCGTTTTCTAATTTTGCTATTACTTCTTTATATACTGCACTATCAGCTAAGTCGCTGATAGAGAGGTCCATCTTCTTATCACCATTTCCGACTTCTGAGACTTCTCCTTTATTATTGATGTTGTATTTTACGGCAAAAGTTTCTCCTTGTTCTCCTATTCCACGTAAAATAGTGTCTGTATCTAATTTTGAAATAACGCTTGTTTGATATTTTGTCTTTTCTTGAGCATACATACTGTTTAGTTCATCTTTGTACAATCATCCAAATATCGTATTCTCTACATTTTTGAGATGCTGCTTATTCATCTCTTTTGAGACTTGGCTTTCCATTTTTCCTAGTAGTGTATTTGGTCCGTCTCCTATCACTTGATTATATCAAAGAGCTCCTCACGGAAAAGGGACAATGGGGATACTTCCCATAAAGTTTTCTGCAGTACTTTTCAGCTTTTTCCCAATGCTTGCTCAAATCTTGTTTTGTTCAATTGCCCAGAAAAGGAGAAATCGTACTAATCCTAGACCAATGACTCTAATAATGAGCTGAGAGATATTTGCACCTGCTCCTTTGATGTTGATTTCGAAAAGTCCGAGGATACTCATTGTATCATTGGGAGGTGTGACAGAAGGAAGGCTCTTGAGAATCATTATAAACATCGTGGAGAGACTAAGAGCAAAACTGATTAATACTGGTGCCAAAAGAAGTTTTCGGATATTGTCTAAGGCAAATACACTGTCTTTTCCTATCAGATTGCTGCCAATTTCTTTTTCAAATATTTTTAGGAGGATAATAATAGGAGCAATTGCTATTACAACCCAAAGAATAAAAATTCTGGCCAATAATACTACTACCAATGCAATGAGAGGGACTGCTAAGACTAAGGTGTATATTGTATTGACGGTAGTATTGATGACGGTTTCATAAGTACCTATGTTGGTTCTGTCGGTCAGTCCTACTTCATTGGCAGATAAGAGCGTACTGTAGAGGATGGAAAAGACCCCTACATATGAAGACGATTTGTTGAGCAGTTGGGAGATGGTGGTTAATGTAGCTCAGTTTGTTCCAGATAAGAATTCCATATTACTATCTAATCCAACGAAACCAGATTGTGGTTTAATCAATCAGGCAAGTTTTCATTCCGTATTTGATGGCTCGGTAAAGACTCTAGAACGTTGAGGACCACTAATCTGGAGGATATAACCATTTCTTATTTCGTTTTCTATTCGGGTTTTGTCCTTTCGGTTGTTTGTGGTTACAAGTGTTTTGATATTATTTTCATAATTGCTTTGTTGAGTTTCTGGTTGGTCTTTCTCTTCTACTTTGTTTGGTGCGGTTTTGAAATCTTGTTCTCTGGCAAAGATATAAATGTTTCCATTGTAATGGCAAACTTCTTCCATCGTTTTCATCAGGTCTTTTCCAGTACTTGGTCAGTAGATATATGACCTTCAAATAATTAGTGTTTCACTTCCCGAGGTAGTAGTATCTGTAAATGGTCGGAGATGACACGGAGAAATGAGTTGGTTATCTTCTGTTACCATAAAAAGATGTAAATTACTCAGACTTTTTAGATCGATATTGAGCTTACTAATATCTTCTGAAATTCTTACGCCGAGGAGAGGTCTGTCAAGCTCTTTTTCCGTTCCTTCGTTTCCCAAGATACTGATAGGCATTCCTCCTATTCCATAGGTTGCAACTGTCGAAATATCGATGGCTACTGCGGTGAGAAATCGGCTGGCTTGTATCAGGACTCCTGCGATGAGTGTATGAGTGATGAGGTTTTTTAGTTCTTTTGTTGTATCTCCTTTGAACATATTCTTAAACAAACAGTAGAGAAAGAGAAATCAGAGTGCAAAATTGGCGATATTTCTCGTAAGGCTTCGTATGTTCCGTAATGCTGAGTCAAATCAAAACATTTCGCCATAGACCATTCCGTTATCCATTGCCCATCCCGCAACTACTAGCAGTGGTCGTATAATAATGTAGAGAATTTTATTAAAGGTGGCAGCGTATACTGCCCGTTCTCTCATACTTGCATCAAGTCTTTGTTCTGTGGATTGTGTTGGTCACACAGCAGCCCACGTTGTTTGTGTTGCTCCTCCCCCTAGATTTCCAAATAAAAAGACATTTCCAAAGAGGAGTATCAGCAATGTATAGGCAGCTTTTTTTCGATATTTTTTTAAGATAAGCAGCATTGGTATACAGGAAAATAAATGCTCCTTTAGTATATCCCGTTTTTTTTAGAAAGCAAAAATCAGAGAATTTTCTCCGATTTTTTACCCCCATTTTTGTAGATTTGGTATAGGAATGGTATTTTAGGAGGGGAGTCTCTTTTTTTGTTTTTCCGTGAGACTATTTTGGTTGGAGATGACAGGTTTTCCAGTGATGTCCTCTATGACTGCTTTCGTTTTCTGGGCGACTTGAGCACCTTTTTCAACACATTGGATGATTTCGTTGAAGCCTGCTACATTTTTGTCTACCATAAGATTTTTTGAAGTATCTTCTTGGAGTTGGGTGAGTAGAATTTCTGTGGAAGTCATATTGTCTCTGATATTGTGATGTTTCCCCAGTCCTTTGTAGGTTTTGAGTTGTTTGGCATCCATCCCTGTTCGTGCATAGCCAATATTGGTGAGTACTCCATATTCTTTGTCTTTAATTCCTCTTTTTTTTAGTTCGTCGGTGTAGGTATTTCTGGTTTCGATACTTTGGAGTCTCATTTTGATTTGTTCAGGTGTTCGTCCTTTTGCTTGTCGTGCTAGAATAGCTCTTTGTCTGGCTTGGAGGAGTCAGAGTTCTGGGTCGTTCATTTCGTGGTATCTTTCGTTTCCAAGGGAGGCGAGTCGTTGTTTGAGTGGTTCAGCACGAGGAGAAGGGATAGATTGAATGATACGGAGGATGGTTTCTGTGTTTCCAGCGTCTCCAAGATATTTTTTCCCATCTTTTGCTGGAAATTTCAGTTCGTGACATTTTGTCACGACCTCGCTTCATTCCTCGCTTAATCTTTGTTTTAATTTTCTTCGATATGCTCATTTATCGTTACTTTTGGTGTTGGTGAGGATTGCAACAATATCCACCATAGAATAGTATCGTTCATCATCGTTTCGCTTACTCCAGAGCTTTCATTAAAAAGGATGAAGGTTTCATCATTGGCAGGGAAAGATACGGTAGCAAGCATTGTTTTATGAAAAAGGAAATAAATCTCTTTGTAGATTAACAAATTTATTTCCAATTTCAAGAGTTTTTTAGACAAGATATCGTTATTTTTTACAAGTTCGCAGAGGTAACCCATCCGCCTTGTTTACATCCATTCAGCTTTTTGAGTTCTTCAGCTTTTTTTCGGTAAGCGACTTTTACGTCGGTGTAGTTGCCTACGTTTCGTCCTTCACCGATTCCTTTGATGACGATGTAGGTATCGCAGGAAATTTGTTTGCTAGGGTCTGTATTTTTTCCAATCATTCTGGTTTCGTATGCGGTCCTGAAGTAGGGGTAGTCAGCATTTGTCTTGCTTACGTAAGTGAAGTTGATGTCGGTTTTTTGGGAGAGTGGGAGCTTGTTGGTGTCAATTACGTGTTTGAGGGCTTCAAGCATTGTGATGTCTTTGACTGCAGTGGTTTCGTTTTTGATTGTCACGACTTCGTCGTTCGGACGAGTTCAAGACCCGTTCCTATTGTCATTGTTCTGTGAGGTGGCTCCTGTGGAGGTTCCCGTTCCTGTTATTGTTCCCGTTCCTGTTATTGTTCAAGTTCCCGTTGTTGTTCCGCTGATTTGTTGGGTTCCTGTTGCGGTTGCAGGAAGGTTGTTGATGACTTCACCGCTGCCTTCGTAGATGTAATCACCGCTAAAGAGGAAGGAATTGTTGTCGGTGATAGAGGGAATATTTGTGTCTTGTTTTTCGCCAGTAAAGAGGGTTCCCTGTCCTCGAAGAGGAGGGAAATAACGTTCTACAAGGTCTCCCTTCCCATAGAAATATAGGAGTCCATAAGCGAGGGCTATTGCGAGTAAGAGATAATAGAGTCGTGCTGTGAATAGCTTTTTGAGGTTGAAAAATCCGTTGATATCGGCGATTTTTCCGATAATGAGGTATAGCAGGTAGCCAACCAAGAGAGAAAGCAGTAGGCTTCGAGAGGTAAAGAGTTCTCCGATGGTGAGATTGATTGCTCCGGCGATGAGAAGCGTTAAAACGAAGACTCGCCATTGTCCATTGGTTCAGCTTTTTCTTTTTCTTTTTGGTGTGGGAGGGGTAGGTTGTACGATTTGAACGGTGCGAGTGGAGGTTTCGGCGATAGAAGCTTTTTTTTCAGTTTCTTCTTTTCCACTTCTTTGTTCTTCGCTTTTTATTCTGACTTCGGAGGTTTCCCTTTCCTTTGCTCACTCAGGATGACGTAGAGGTGAGCTATTTTCTGATTTTGGGAGTACTTTTTCTGTTTTTTTCTCCTTCCCTTTATCAGGAGCAGTACATATGGTGTATAGAATGCTGATTAAAATAATAGCTCCGGCATTGATTGCTCAGATTTGGTAAAAAATTGTATTTCCCGTTAAAATACCGAGAATGAGGGCTTGTGCTACGAAAAAGTAAACTACGAAGAGGAGAAAAAGATTTTTGGTCATTGGGCTGGGGACAAGGAGATAAAAGATAAGAATACCGTAGTATATGAAAATCCTCCTCTATTTTCAAGATAAATATCAAAAAAGTTGCTTTTTTTTGCATTTTCGTGTATAATAGGGTGTATTTTATTTTTATCTCGTGTATTCAATGAAAAAAATACTGGTAAGAAGCTGTGGAATGTTGATGGTACTTGGAGGACTGTTTGTACAGGTCTGTTTTGGTTTACTTCCTCTCGGTTGGCAAGAGAGCCCGATTTTGACTACGACGGGGAGTCAAGTATTAGATGTGTCTTGGATTGGTGATACGAAGGTTGACGATAATCGTTCTAAAAATGACCCTATTAGACAAGGGACTTCGCGGCCAGTGAAAAATCCTCAGAGTGATGATAAAGTTCAGGGAATGATTGTTGCTTCTGATGAGGATGGGCGTATTACAACCCATACGGGTGCGGTCTCTGATTTGATGAAATTGTTGCAGTCTATTATCAATTGGTCGTTGGGGATTTTGGCGTCTGTAGCGTTGTGTTATCTGATTTATCATTGATTTTTGATGGTGACGGCTAGTGGAGATGATAAGCAGTTCGATAAAGGAAAAGCGGGGATTAAAACTGCAGTTATTGCGATTGCAGGGATTTGACTTGCGTGGTTGATTGTGAGTGCGATTCTTTGGTTGATTACGGTTATTGTGTAATTTTTATTTTTTATTATTTGTCCGATGAAAAAGTTTCTTTTGTTTCTCTTCCTGTCTTTATGTACGCTGTGGAGTGGGGCTTCGGTAGTAGGGGTATTGGAAATTGGTAATAATACTGACCATTCTTTCCCATATACTGGTATCAGTACTCCCGCGGGAGACAGTGTTGGTGATACGGACAATCTCCCTGGATTACTCGGTGCTGAAACTACTTCTAATGAGGGGTTGCTTCAAAAGTTGCTCAATGCATTTGGACTAGAGGGCTATACCGATGAAGGAGTGCCTAGTGCGATTGCGTATCTCAAAGTGATTATAAATCTCTTGCTTTGATTGACCAGTTTCGTAGCATTAGTTATCATTATCTATTCCTTTTATATGATGTTTTTTCAAGAAGATGGCAAAGGGATGGAACAAGTGAAAAAAAATCTGAAAGGAGTTGCGATTGCTTTGGTGATTATGGGGCTCTCACGAATTATTGTCAGCTTTATCTTTAATTTTTATAAGACGAGAGCAGAAGGTGCTAATCTCAAAGTCTCAGCTAGCCTCTCTACTATTGTTTCTCCTGTTTTACTTGTATAATCCTTTCCTATGGTAGCTTTCCCCTTCTGAGACCAGACTAAAGTACAAAAATCAGCTCCGGATAATCTTTTCAATACGGAGACGATGTTGCCTGTTTCAGAAATTCGTGATGGGGTGGTAATTCTCAAAGATGGAGGGCTTCGTGGGATTATCAGAGTGGAGGGATTAAATTTAGATTTGAAAAATTATGATGAACAGCAAGTTGTCCTCGAGCAGTACAAGAGGTTTCTAAATGGATTGTCGTTTCCGATTCAGATTTTGGTGCGTAATACCTATTTGGATTTGACGGATTATTTAGGATATATGAGGGGAAATTTGAGTGGTATTGAAAATCCTGCTTTGAAACATCAGGGAGAGAGTTATTTGTCGTTTCTCGAGAGTATTGATTCACAGCAGGGCTTGATTTATGTGAAAGAGTTTTATATTGTCGTGCCTTTTTATGCTGATGAGCAGGATAATAAGCAGGTCAATAAGTCTCGGTGGGAAAAGTTTATGAATGTTTTGAATGCCAAAGACGATGTGGAGGTTATTGTGGAGAGGTATAGAAATTTTATTAAAAACCAAAAGCAGTTGCAGACGAGGGTGAATTTGCTTATTGAGGGATTGGCGAGTTTGAGGATGCAGGCAGAGCAATTGGAGACTGCTGATGTGGTTGCCTTACTTTTCCGTATGTATAATCCTTTGTTGGATAGTTCTCAGTCGAAATTTGTGGAATAAAAAAATCCCGTATATGTTATCTGTATACGGGATTTGAGAAGGTTTTGTGGATGGGTATTAGCTTGTGATTTGTTTAAAATACTTATTCAAACCTTCCTTCTCTAAAATATTTCCGATATCGGCTTTACCAATACCGGGTTTTACAGAGTACCCTTTTGTTAGCTGATAGTTTTCAGCTTTTAAATGGGTTTCTGCATATTTTGCCACTTCGGAGAGCTGTGTTGTAAAGATACAACTTGTTCCCGTTTGGGCTACAATTTTTAGGACATTTTTGGCATACTCTGTTCCTTCATCAGGTGAAGTGCCGCTTCCTACTTCGTCCAATACGAGAAGTGCATTGAGATTTTTCCCGACGATTTGGTCGAAAATCTCTTTTGTTTTTCGTATTTGGAGTTCCATGGTACTGCCTTCTCCTTTTTCTAGCGAGAGGATACCTAGGAATTCTTTGGGACTAAAGGTAAACCCTTCCCCAAAGATGGGTAGTCCTGTTTGAGCCAAAAAGAGGTTATACATCACCGCTTCGTGGCAGACACTTTTTCCTCCAGCATTAGGACCAGTTAATCCCAGTAATTGTCCCTGCAAAGCAGGGAGATTTTTGATAGGACAGAGGTCTTTTTCTGTCAGAACTTTCCCTTTACTATCTTTTCTTCCGATGAGATGGATAGGGATGAGAGCATCGAAAGAGATAATACTGTGGGGGACTACTTCTGGTGAAGTGATTTTAACTCCCCAAGTATTAGCTTTTTCTACCATAATAGACAGTTTTCTAGTAATAGCTTGCAAGTCTGTAATAAAGCTGACTACTTCTTTCCTAAAATGGCTAGAAATCTCTAAATTCTCTGCTACTTCAGGCATGCTGTAGAGGTATTGAATTGACTGATATTGATATTGCGAATTAGTGCGTTCACAGGGAATCTGCACTTTTTCAGCCATTACAATTTCATCAATTTCAGGAATAGACTGGATTTTTCTCATTATGATGTTTGCCGCTTTTTCACGAAAACAACTCCGAATGAAAATGTTCGTCTCCTGTTTTAACTTCCCTCCTAAAGCTTTTTCTATCAAACTTTTGGTGTTGTATACCGTTTTGAAATAAGCGTTGGGATTGATAAATTCCTGAGTACTGGTGATGTCTAAGATTGATATATTCAATTCTCGATTTTTATAAGAATAGAAAATATCTAAAGTTATTCCTCCGTCTTGGGCTAATTTTTCTAGCCCGAGATTAGAAAAAAACTTCTTTTTGATAAATTCTTGGATATCACTTATTACTTCTGCAGGAGTTTCAAAGAAAATCAAGTCTTTGTAGAAGTTTCTTCGCTTAATTCGATTTACTTTTTCTACAAGTTTTTGTATGAGTTTACCAATTCCCATTGCTTCCCAAAACTTTCTTTCTGCCCATCTTGGAGTTTTTAACATCAGGACGTTATGGAGTCCGTAGAAATGGCTGCGGATGCCATAAGCTAGTCTGTCAAAGGATTCAGTACAT
>JAITQZ010000063.1 GCA_031288635.1 Candidatus Peribacteria bacterium
ACATATCTACTATTAGTAATACAAAACATCAAAAATGAAAATATCTGTTATCTAATCAGCTTCTAAACCACTTAATCTCAAACGTTGACTTTTTTATTTATACAGTGAACACTTACAAAATGAAGTAAGTGTTCACTGAAATATGACCTAATAGGAGCGGTTCCCTGCTCTTTAAGTATCTCCTCGCTATTAAACCTGATAAAGTTTTCTGCTTTTTTCTCTGCCTTGAAGAGCATTTTCACTTTTCCACAGTCTCCACAGAATACCCTATTTTTTGTTGGTTTCATAACTACCTCCTTTTTTTAATGGTTTTTAATGTATTTTTTGGCAAATATATATATATCACTCTCTAAAGTTAAGGCGAATTTTTCCAAAATAAGACTTTTCTTTCCATCGCAGAATACTATACTAAACAAATGCTATACTACCAAGACAACAACCTCTACTATTTCCGAAAACCCACCGGAATCCCTTCAACCTTTGGAAAAGAGCCTTCTTTTTTGGATATACTCTTACAAAATCCCTCTCCAATTGCCCAATCCCTCTTCGCCTTCTTTTGAAAAGAAAAAGAACTCTGACTCTTAAACCGTCTCGACAACGAAACTTCAGGTCTCCTGTACTTCGCCAAAAATCCCCGCGTCTACAAGGCATTCAAAGAAATGCAATCAGCCTTTTTACTCAATAAATACTATCTTGCCGAAGTTTACGGCGATATAAGAACCTTTTGTTGATATCACCCTCATCCCTCTTTGGTAGCATATCCCCCTGACAAGGCGAAATACAATGAAATCCCGCAGTACTGCGGGGCGGAAGGGAGTTTGTGGAAAATCACCTATCCCGTCGCTCACCACAAGTTTAACTCCGACCGTATGGTCGTCATCAAGAATCCTAGCGACTTGGAAAAAGCAAAATGAACTCCTCATCACCTCACCACAGAAATCATCGAATTTGCATTTTTACCCACGACGAAAACCTCAGTTTTGCTCATCCGTATTCAGAAGGGTTTTCGCCATCAAATCCGTGCCCATCTCGCTTCTATTGGATTTCCCATCTGTGGAGACAGGCTCTATTCAAAATCTAAGCATAAAGACTACGATATTCTTCAGTTATTTTCTGTTGGATTAGAGAGTGTTATATAAAAATTCACTCATTCAGTGAAATTCACTAATTCATAGAAACAGTGAATCTTTTTAACAATTTGTTTCTGATTTTGTGAAAAAAATGATAAAAATTCACTCATTCAGTGAAATAGTGAATAAAAAGTTGCTTTTTTTGATGTTTTGGAATATACTAAAAATATTCACAAATTCACTGAACTTGTGAACTTCAACTTCTTCAATATTTGTATGCCACAACATCCAGGAACTCTTCTTACCACCACACTCAAAGACCATCAACGGACGCAAAAGCAGTTCGCAATTCTCGTAGGAAAAAAAGTCAGTGAAGTAAATGAACTTATCAAGGGGAAAAGAAATATCACCATTCAGCGAGATTATTTACTACATACCGTTCTCGAAACTCCAATAAAATACTGGCTCAATCTGCAAATCGACTACGATTACGAAACCTTCCTTGCTAGCAATTCAGCTTTTTCCTTTCCTCCAAAAACAGAAATTGATGATATACCAGCAGAAAACGTGCCGTCAGACGTAGCACCTTCCACAATTCCTTCCGAGGTTCCAAGCACTTCTCCGAAAACACCACTAGAAAGAGATGAACAGCGAGAAGAAAACTACAAGATTTTCAGAAATTTCTAAAAAATTCCGCTTTACTATACTGAGAGAATACATATACCAAACATATGCACGACGACGTTCTCGCCACTCTTCATTCCTATGCTTCACCAGAAAAGGCAATCATCCTGCAACGCTTTTTCAAAATAGGAAAAGGGGAATACGGACAAGGGGATAAATTTCTGGGCATCACCGTTCCCACCATTAGACAAGTTGCAAAGCAGCGAAAACATCTTTCTCTCAACGAGCTAGAACCCTTATTACATTCCGAGCGACACGAAGTGAGAATGTATGCTTTACTCATCCTCATTGAGCAAACCAAAAAAAGTGAAGTTTCAGAAAAGATACTTCAGTTCTATCTCCGCAATACTGCTTACATCAACAATCGAGACCTCGTAGACCTAACTGCTCCAGAAATTGTAGGACGTTATTACTTCCATCAAGACCGTTCTCACCTCTACCAACTCGCTTCCTCGTCTTTGCTTCGAGACAGGAGAATTGCAGTGCTCGCTACCTTCTACTTCATCAAACAAGGGCAATATCAGGATACCTTCCAACTCGCAGAGTTTTTGCTACACGATAAGCACGATTTGATGCAAAAAGCAATAGGGCGAATGCTTCGTGAAGTAGGAAAAAGAGTAGACCTCAATCTACTCCGTGGATTCCTGGATACGTACGTTCATCAGATGCCGAGAACAATGTTACGCTATGCGATAGAGAAACTGCCAGCCGATGAAAGAAAATCATATTTACTCAGATAAAAGACTCTTCATCACAAAATCGACTGCTTTATGAGAATTGATGTTTGCCAGAATAATTTTGTCTTGGTCCCAATATCTAGGAAAATTAGTAGAAGCAATCACAATCGTTTCCAGTCCTGCAACTTTCTTCGCTTCATCCAACAGAACTCCCAACATCGTTCCATCCAACACAATAACAATCTCAGGTTTTTTTGTTAATTTCGTTACTCCTTTATAGATTTTATTTACTCTCGCAAATTTCCTCTGGTAAATAAGCTGTTCTTTTTTTGTTAGCGTGCTGTATGCCTCGCTCTCCATAAATTTTTCCATATCATTAATCGCATCAATTCTCTTCTTAAAGGTGTTGAAATTGGTCAAAAATCCTCCAGGAATTTTATAGTCCAAATAAGCAAATCCAGCTTTTTTAGCCAACATTTCCAAGTCCTGAGCATACATTTTTTTCTCAGAAACGACCAAGATTTCTTTTCCAGCTTTTTTAGCTTCTTGTAAATACTCGTGAACCTTGTTGAGCTGTTCTGCAATGATTTCTGGATTGATAACTACCAATCCGTTAGTGATTTCTGCCCGATACGGAGCAGTTTTTGGATGAGATTCGTTTTTCAACGAACCGATGTGAACGTTAGCGTCCACGACTTGTTGTGCAGTAATTGCCATTTGAATAAGAAATAAGAAGATAAAACTGAGTGAAAGTTTTGCGGTCAATCCATACATCACGTGCTTAAAATCAACCACATCCTTCTTCACCTCAGAAAGATAACATAAACCACTATAGCGATTTCCCCAGCGAATGCAAGCCCTTCTTTTCACCTCTCCTTTCCTAAAGAGCCTGTCTCCCGCAGTACTGCGGGACGGGAGGGGAAGAGGGGATTTTTCAACGAAATGTCCGATACCAGTACAAAAAGTCATTAAATATTTGTTTTTTAGGAAATTTTTGGTATAATAAAGTCAGATTTATTTCTTTCCATTTTCCAATATGACCCCTTTCAACACCACCACTTCCAGAGAAAGCGAAGAAAAACTCCCTTCCGTCGTAGTTGCTACGCCAAATAACCAAGCAATCATCATTACCAAAACCCCCGAAGGTATCCCTTTTATCAACGAAAGTAATAAAATTAGCATCAAAGATACACAAGGTGAGACCACCCTCGAACTAGACAAAAACTCCCACGTCTGTCAATATAACAATCAGAAAATTGCCGTACAGCATAATAATGCCATATATACATCAGACGCTCTATCCCAAGGCTTTTCTAAAGTCCCAGGGCTAGACGGGACAGAAAAAATTAAATTTAATGAGAGGGTTTTCAGAAAATATGGGGAAGTAGTCGCTTCCCAAGGAAATGGTGATACTATCAAATGTCTCCTTAATGGAAAAACGTATATCCTTCCATCAAATTACAATGGATTGAGAGTAGATTTTTGAGAAAATGATTATGATATTCATATGAAAAACAATAACCAGTTTTATGCCAAATGGGGAAGTATGGATAAGTATAGAATTTACAACATAGAAAATGAAAAAATAACACTTCAAAAAGAATTTCTTTTATCGAAAGAAGAGGAACCTTATTTTTTAGCAAATGGAAAAGTAGCTACCTTCACGGAAAAAAATAAAAAACAAACCGTAAAAGTAGACGGGGAAACCCGGAAAAATCAGATAAATAACGTTTCGTGAAGTTTTCACCACGATGCCAATCATATTTGGATAAAAAACGAGAACGAACTCATAGTTGATGACAAAAAAATAGACCTTCCTGACAAAGAATATGCAAATATTGATAAAATAGCTTTTTCTTCTGATGGAAAAACCCTTCTCGTCGCTGCAAAATACAACCAAGCCTATTACGAAACCAAAATACAACACAAGGGAAACTATCTCTTTTGCTATCAAGATGGAATACTAGTCAAAGAACTTACCTTACCAAATGATGTTGGAATTTGGGGTATTGCTGTATATTCCGCTGATGAAAATGGAGTGTCCAATTATGCTTATCATACCAGTAAAAATCAGATTTATCTCAACGGACATCTCGCTAATCTCGAAAGAAAAGATATCGAAACGTTCGACTTCCAAGACGGAAAATTGCATATCAGAGGAAAAGATGCAGACGACGACTTGCACGACGAATTACTATCTCTAGATGAAGACACTGAAGCTGCAGAAAAAGCCACTCAAACAGCAGAAAAACAAAACAATGCTGCACTCCTCGAAATGCTTAAAAAGCTTTGACTTACTTCTCCAGAATCTCTTCAACAACTTGTAGACTGAGCAAAAAAGTCTTCTGCTCTTCTAGAGGACTTTCAGCAAAAATTTCAAAGACTGACACTTGAAAATATGGACAATAAAGATGAGCTTAAAAAATCACAACAAGAAAATCATCAATTAAAGATTACAAACGGAAATTTACAGGGGGATTTGGACGATATAAAAAAAGGTATCCATAAAGGAACTCTAGGCTACAAAATCGACGATAATGCAAAAAGAGTTTTAGGCTTATAAAAAAATCGGAAAGTTAGGGATTCGAACCCTAGACACGTAGAACGTGTGCACGTACTCCAAACGTGTGCTTTCGACCACTCAGCCAACTTTCCAAATGCTAGCAAGAAAAATTTATACACAATCAGCCTTCTTTTTCAATTGTTTTTTTAGAAAATTTGCCTATAGTGATGTCATTTATTCTTACCAACGCCAAATGAACCTCACGAATTGGCAGAACAAAAACATTGCAATTCTCTGATATGGAGCGGAAGGGAAATCTACACACAGCTTTTTGCTAACCCATTGAATAAAAGAAAAACAAATCACCATTCTCGACAAAAACCTAGAGGAAAACTACTTGAAAAATCTGCACACCTACGACGTCATTTTCAAATCATCAGGCATACCCTATTTCCCAGAAATCCTTGAAGTTTCAGAAAAAGTAATTACCCAAGTGCAGTTTTTCTTCTTTCACTATACAGGAAACGTTATCGCTATTACCGCAAGCAAGGGAAAAACCACTATGACTTCTCTCGCCTATGAACTCCTGAAAAATGCAGGATATAACGTGAAAGTAGTGGGAAATATTGGAAAGCCGGTCTTGGAAGAGATAAATTTTGATGAAACATATGATTTCGTGGTGATAGAGCTGTCCAGCTATATGTTGCAAACACTGAAAAAACAAAATACTATTTCTATTCTCGGTTCCCTTTTTCCAGACCATTTGGACCGACACAGAGGAATGGACAGCTATATCAAAGCAAAATTGAATATCCTTGAAGGGTCGGAAACAAATATTATCTTTTCATCAACTCTCAATATGCTTGCTTCGCAAGCAGACAAGGCAAGCCTAGTCTCTACGGGTCACACCATTCTCTGTGGAAAAATGACTCCCTATGACCGAAATGATGACTCTTTCCTTCTTCGTGGAAAACCCATCTTCCCTTTGTCTGACATTCAGCTTCTGGGCGAACATAATCTCCGAAATATGAGTGCAATTGTAGCATTAGCAGACCTTTTAGACATCCCCACTCCTATCCTGCACGAAACCATCAAACATTTTCAGCCCGTGCGTCATAGGCTACAAAACGTTGGAACCTTCAAAGGGATTACCTTTTATGATGATGCGATTTCTACCACGCCCGATTCGACCATCGCTGCACTTGATGCCCTAGGAAACAAGGTAGAAACCATCTTTCTCGGCGGACTTGATAGGGGATATGACTTTCAGCCATTAGTAGAAAGGATAAAAAAAAGTCAGATTAAACATATCGTATTTTTCCCAAAAAGCGGACAAAAAATAGAGCAATTGTTATGAGAGTATCCAAATGGCAAAACCACATTGCACACCGCATCAATGCAAGCAGCCGTAAAATTCGCCTATCAATACACTTCATCAGGAAAAATTTGTCTGTTGTCTACCGCTTCCCCCAGTTATACCGTCTGGAAAAATTTTGAAGAAAAAGGAGATTTATTTCAAAAATATGTGGTAGAATACGGGAAATGTGGAGAAAAGCGTAATTACCAAACACCTCAAAAACACCTTTAGAACTGGTGAATTACAAAAGTATTCAGTAGGTGCAAAAATTGCACACACTGCCAACGAAAGATTTGAAGTTTTCTCGTGCAAAGAACACGAACTGGGAAAAGAAGGAACTTGTTAAGAATATGCATAAAGATAAGCATATGATGCTGCTCCTTGATTATTATAAGAACTACTCTGACTATATAAATTCTTGGTTTGAGGATTTGCGATATGTACTGAGGGCATAATATCCCTTTGTCCATTGAGATATTCTCGTTCAAAAGGACTAATACTATTCCGTGATTTTGGAGAAAAATCATCCTGTTCATTGAGCATAATAGTCCACGGACCATCTGCAATACTTCCAAATATACTACGGTATATCCAAGAACTGGCGTAATATATTTTCCATCCATAAGGAGAATTTTCATCTCTCTTAAGCTGTACTACATAATAAAGCCACGAATCTGTTTCAGTATCATTTCCTTCTTCATCATAGAGAGCCCTTCCTTGATGAGCACCATGTACTCTGATAGGTAAAAAAAGATAATCATTTCTTTCCCCTACATGACGAGGCAAAATACGAATGTTAGGAGAAGATTTCAAAACCTCCTCTCCATATCCTGGACTATCGTGCAAATCTCTGATTAATAGCCAATAAAACTCTTCTTTTGCTTCTTGTGTCGCAAAAAGACTATCGTCTAAGAAGGAGACATTTCTTTTCTCCCAGTTGAGAGTAATTTCTGTTAAATAATCTCCAAATGCAACATTAGCTACTTCCTGCAATTGTCTCAAATCCTCATCAGTAAGAGTGATATTAGACAAATATTTGTTAGCTATTCCGTTCATACCCTCCAAATATGAATAATCATATCTAGATTGCTTCCAAAGAAGTTCTTCACTATTCAGTGTTGAACTATTCTCATCTATCACAAAATCATTATTGTCTTGACATCCAAAAGTCAAGGCAATCAAGGAGAACAGTATCCCCATAACTACTACATTTACTACATTTTTTTTCATACGAATATATTTTAATTGTTCTGGTTAGGTAAGACCAGATATCAATAATTAAAATGATTTTCTCTTGATTTTCTACAGTAAATCATTATAATACATCATACCTACAACAGGTAATTCGTAGCTTTAGCCTGACTCATAAAAGCTAACACGTCCGTTTGCCTCTACTCTATACCGTCAATGAGGCTCCATAGCCAGTATATACTGCGTATCTCTATGGGATGGTGAGTCTTATTCATTCTACATTAACCATAAAGAATGTCTTATAATGCTTGTAGGTAATAACCTTTTTAAAGGTTATTTTTTAAATATTTATAAAGGTACTAAAAGGGTTTCGTTTTCCAGATTGTATATCTTGCCCAACCAATACAAAAGCAGAGGAACCTACTCCCTACTATCCCATTATTCTACCAGACAATTATCCAATAAAACCAAGAGAGAGATATCCTCTATATAAAAATTAAACCTAAATGCAACACAAAATAATTTTTTGTTAATTCTCCTTGAAAAATAAAAGAGTTTGCCTATAGTAGAGCTAGCTTTTTTTTATTTCTCCCCATTTTTCAATGTCCAACCTCCAAACCACTCGAACCTTCGACGAACTTCTCCCTTCCACCGACCCCAACTACCGACAGGAAAAAAGAACAGAAATCCAAACTCTTTTCTCCAACTTCGTACATAAGCGAAAAGAAAACCCAACCTACTTGACCGATACCCAAGCTCTTCGTTCCGCTCTCGATGACTACGAAGCCTTGCAAGGAGGCTATGGACCAGGCACCGGCAGCGATTTTGGGGTAATTGGAGCAGAAAGCTACTATTTCTGGCTGCAAAAAACTATCCATTCCGACCAAGAAACATTCCTCTCTGGAGCAAATAAAGCCGATGAATTCGCCGTGAAAATGCAAAACGAACTCCTGTTTTTCGAACTTTCACTCTCTTCCATCCCACCAGAAAAACAATCAGCTTTTTTGCAAGCTCCAGAATTGCAGCCCTATCACCATTTTTTGGAGAAAAAGTTTGCTGAGGCGAAACATCTCTTGACTCCCGAGGGCGAGAAAATTCTGAATATTCTCAACAAAACTTCCTACGAAAACCGAGCGAATATGGTGGAAAAACTCTTGGCGGCCGCCCAACCCCCTTTTGAAGAACTCCTTCAACTCTGTTCTGACTCCGATGAAGAAAAAAGAAAACAGGCTGCAGAGCAAGTAAATAAAATTTTGTCGGCATTAGTTCCCGTCACAGAAAACGAACTAAATTCTGTCTTGGAATATAAAAAAGAACTCGATAACCTTCGTGGATTTTCTTTTCCAGAAGAAGCCAGATGTCTCAGCGATGACATCGATAGGGACGTAATCGAAGCAATGGCAGGAGCAGTAGAAACATCCTACTACTTGTCCCAAGACTTCTACAAACTCAAAGCCAAACTCCTCAAAAAAGACCATCTTACCTACGCAGAAAAACTCCTAAAATACGGGACACTCGACAAAAATTACACCTTCTCAGCAGCCGTCGCTCTCGTTCGCGAGACCATCAACGCAATAGATACAGAATTCTGACAAATTTTCGATGACTTCCTGACCAACGGAAAAATAGATGTCTACCCCGCAAAAGGAAAAAGAGGTGGTGCCTTCTGCTCTGACACGAGCAAATCACTCCCTGTCTACTTGATGTTGAATTACACAGGAAAAATTAGAGACGTCTCAGTCCTCATCCACGAGCTCGGACACGGTATCAACGCCATCCTCCAACGCAAACAAAACGCCCTTAATTACGGTGCGACTATTTCCACTGCTGAAGTGGCGAGTACGTTCTTTGAAAATGTGCTCATCAGAAAACTTTCCTCCAACTTGACAGGTGAGGAGCTCTTGGTGTTTCGTATGGCAACCTTAGATGATATGGTGTCAACCATTCAAAGGCAAGTCGCGTGCTTCCGTTTCGAACAAAACTTGCACGAAGCATTCAGACGTGAAGGATATCTCACTGCTGAAAAAATCTGACAACTTTTTGTTTCCGCTATGCAAAACTATATGGGAAAGACCATTACATTCCCCGAAGGAACACAAAATTGGCGAATCTATCGAAGTCATATTAGATACTTTTTCTATGTCTATTCCTACGCTTCAGGAGACTTAATTTCCAAATCAATGGAATCCCTACTGCATAACGGTCAGCTTTCCATCGAGCAGATAAAAGACTTCCTCGCTTCGGGAAAAAACGCTTCCCCAAAAGAAACTTTCCTGCGTCTAGGAATTGATATCAGCCAACCAGAATTTTGGAAAGCAGGACTGGAGGAAATGAAAACGTATTTGGAAGAGACAAAAGCATTAGCGAGCACCCTTGGCAAGCTGTAATTCCTTTTTCATCTGTTGCTTCCTGTAATAATTGGAAAATCTGTGAGCTTCATCGCGGAGCTTGACTAACAGTTTGTCTGCTTGGTCGTAGATAAGCGGGATTTCAATAATATTCCACTGTTCATCAAAACGGTATACCTTTTCTCCTACCACTTCCGTAGAAGAACGGGCAGAACGTGAACCAATGGCCGATTTTTTTCTAGCTTCTCCTTTTCCAAGGGCTATGAAATCAATAGTAGCAAAAAGCTGACGGAATTGTTCGCTTTCCACATATAATTGTTTAATCACGCCAAGTTGTCCTTTTCATCAGTCTAAAATGAACACATCGGGAAAAACGACTTCGTCGTTCAAACGCTTACATTGTACATTATCTGTTGGCGGACGCGTTAATGACGTGTCCCTACATAATCTTCTGGTAATAACTTCTGCCAAGGACGCATAATCATCGCTTTGCCCTTTCACGCCACGGATTTTATATTTACGATACCCTTTCTTTTCCAAAATTCCTCCTACCATACAGCTAAGCCCTCCGCTAATTCGCCCCCCTGAAAGGTGAGAAATATCCACGCATTCCATATGATAAGGAAAATTTTTTAATTGATAGCGTTCCTGCAAAGCACCCAGCAAATCATTATACATATTTTCCCCTTCAAAACTGGTAGAAATCAGATAGGAATCAAAAAAATTATTCAACATCTGTTGTAAAGCCTGCTGTTCAGATTTTAGAAATTTCATTCCTTTGGAAGTTAGAAACAGTACGTCCCTATGAATTTTCTGTAATCTTCAGGCTCAATCTTCAGTAATCTTCTGAAACTCCCCCAATTCCATTTCAAATCCTGCCAACATATGAGAAATATCCCCCTCTTCTAGAGGAACCTTATCACGCACGACATCCACTAATCTTCCTTCATAAAAATTGAGCAACACAAAGACATTTCGCTCTCCAATAGTTCTGATTTCCAACAGATATCAAGCCAGATTTTTCGGCAATTCAACGTGCTGTTTCTCGACAAATTGCTCAATCTGCTGATAGATATCTCTGAGTTTCGCAGCATATTCAAAGTGCTGTTGCTCTACAGCTTCATTAATTTGGCTGAGGAGAAGCTTTTCAATGGGAGCAGTATTGCCTTTAAAGAAAGAAGTGAGTAGCTGGACATACCCTTCCTTTGCAGGTTTCGCGTCGTTTCCTTTGGCACACCATCCTTTGCACAATCAAAAATAGAAATCTGAACAGACTTTTCCTTGTCTAAATTGGGAAAGTGGACAAGTGCGATATTGCAAGACCTGACGGAGATATTGCAACAGTTTCCTAAGTTCTTGGGTATTATATTTTGGTCAAATATACGTCGCTCCATCATTTTTTTTCATCCTCGTCAACAGCACTTGAGGAAATTCGTGTTTCGTGAGCTTGATATACATATAGCCGTTTCAGCCTTTTAACATAGTATTATAAAAGGGTTTATGTTTTTTGATGAGATTGCTTTCGAGATACAAGGCTTCGCCTTCATTCTTCACCACGAGAAAATCCACAGAAGCAGCCTTGATAAGCATTTCTTGCTTCCACAGAGAACCAGGAGCAAAATATTGGGACACCCTTTTCTGCAGGTTTTTCGCCTTACCAATATAAAGAATTGTTCCACTCGCATCCTTGAAAAGATAAACTCCCGCATCAGTAGGAAGATAAGAAATATCAATGTTCATTAAAGAGAGGAAAGATAACAGATAAAAGAGGAAAATTGAAAGCAGATAGAAATATTGAAAATATCTTTAGACTTTCCTCTTTTTTATACAGATTTATCCACCACTTGCAAGAAATTGAATTAATTTGACGATAGCATAAGAAGCAGAAACTAAAAGCAGACCAATAGCAGCGTGAATCATTCCTTGTTGAGCAGTTTTTCTTTTGCTGGAGTCTCCATTTCTTCCCGAAACGATAAAGAGCACTCCACTTCGAATAAATGCGAGCGTAACGATGGTTCCAATGAAAAAGGTTGCAGAGAGGACGGCGTCTTGGACAAACATCAAGACGGAAGTTCTATCGTTATCGGTTGTTGATTGTGTTTTTAATCAGAGCATTTTGGATACGTCCATTTTACATCCACCATACAGCATACATTCTGTATTCATATCAATTCCTATAGAATTTGTTCAGGCGGAGGTTGTGGTTTGTGCATCACAAGCATTAGTACATTGTGTATATTTATCTCATTCAAGGGTTTGACAATCTTCTATACAACCAGCAAAAACCCCTTGCATTCAAAAAAATGAAGCTCAAAACACCACACATAAATAACTTATTTTTTTCATAGGACTAGAAAATAAATAAAAGTCTTCTCCTTAAGTATACTGATTTTTAAGGAATTTTGCAAGAAAATGGGGAGATTTTTATGATAGTAGGAAAATAAACTGTTTTGGACACGATGGGGAAATAAACTGTTCGGATACCGCAGTACTGCGGTATCCCTACAGGTACGTGGTATTGAAATGCTTGAAAAAATTTATATTATTTTTATATTCTTACTATGCAAGAATTACCAAACCGTAAATCTCCCCGTGCTAACCGATATAATTATCTGCTGGTGTATATTTTATCACCGTTTGTTGTTTAAACCACGAAAGGTATTTTGGAGAGGTGGTGAATAGTGAAATGGTTCTAAATACATTAGGAAAATATTGCGAAGATGAAATAAAAAGATTGGATGAAAGAGAAACAATAGACATTCACGAATATATCGTAATGCCAAATCATATACATTTATTATTGTGTATGGATGAACGAAACAACAAATGAGGATATAACGACAACAAATGATGATATAGGGACGCGTCATTAACGCGTCCGAACAAATTATCTCCCAATATCACACATCCAAACAAATCATTTTCCAATGTCACACATTCAAACGAATTAAGATATCAATGACCATCTTTAGGGTCAATTATGCTGTTATTCAAATGAAATATCACAAAATACGCACAAATACATCATATCCCTTTTTCACGACAATCACGTTATCACGACCATATTATTCGCAATGAAAACGAATACAACAATAGTAAACAATACATCCAAAATAATCCCGCGAAATGGGCAGAAGACAAAATGTATGTCAAAGTGTAAACGTCCCAATAAGGGATTCTACAGCACCAGATATCACGCAATGTCAACAAACAATACCCATAAACCGCAAAAACAATACACTAAAATTTTTCCATTTTCTCTGTCTAAACTCTTCCTGAAATGGCGATAAAAAGCGGGGAAATCAGACTTTTATAAAAAAGGTTGTCGAAAAACGTCCGTCCACTTTGTCACAAGTACATATTTAATTCGTATACGAGAATGTAAGGGAAAATTTCTTAGCATATCTATTAGAAAGACATCTCACAGACAGACGACATCGCCATCAGTGGCGAAGAATGTCGAAAAATGTCTTGCATTTGTGTCTAACTTTCATATGCTGGGAGATAGTTTACTTCGTGGAGACGGAGAAACAGCCCTGTTTGGTCCTAACTTTTGTGACTTTTTATTCTTTATACTACAACAACATGAATTTAAAAAAGTTGTTCGCAACAATGGCTGGAGTGTCATTGTTTGCACAAGCGGTAGTACCTGTTAGCGTGCGAGCTGCAAGCTATCCAGAAGTCTACCAAGAAGCATACAATTATGCTTATGATGTAAGAGTGACTACTCAGTCACCTATCGACAATGCAGGTTTATACAGAGACATCACGAGAGCGGAGGCTGCGAAAATGATCTCTAACCGAGCAGAAAATGTATTAGGACGCAAAGTTACAAACAATGCTCCTACTTACACTGACATCGCTTCCCTGAGAACTAGCGACTTGTATGATGCAATCATCAAAGCTGGTGAATTAGGGTTGATGAATGGGGCAAACGGAAAATTCCGTCCTCACGACACCTTAACAAGAGGTGAATTTGCAACTATCGTATCCAGAGCACTTTGGGGAGATAAGTATGAAGGAGGTACTCCTTACTACGCTCAACACCTCAATGCTTTGAACACAGCTGGTATTATGACAGTTATCAACAACCCTGAAGTGAACATCATTAGAGGGGATGTGATGATTATGTTAATGAGAGCAGACAAAGAGAAAGATTCTAGTTCAAACATTAATTGTGATGATTTACTAGCACTCTTCGAAAAAGGATCTGCAGAATATGAAGCTGCTAAAAAAATCTGTGAATCACAGGCTGGTGAAACCGGTACTGGAGGAAGTAGCACAGTTGTAAAAGCTGGAGACCTAGATGTAGCAGTAACTGACTACTCATCTACGATTAAATCAGCTCCTGCTGTAGGTACTGTTATCTTCAATAAGGTTGAATTTAGAGCTTCACAAAGTGTTTCTCTTAATACTATTACTGTAGCAATAGCTGGTCTTACATCTAGAAGTTCTATTGATAGGGTATGGTTTGAGAAAGACGGTGTAGCTTTGACTTCAAAAGTTAAGCCTACTACTGATGGTACAGCTTCTTTGACCTTCAAAGGAAACTTTGCAGTTAAATCTAATGAAACTCTTGATCTCGTAGTTGCTCTTAGTGGAGCTGCTGGTGCTGAGGTTTCATTCAAGATTGCAAATGTAGATTCATCTGCATATAATGTAAACTTGAGAGATGTACTTTCTAGTACTTATAGAACTACTGCTTATAAAGTAGCAACATTGGATATTACTACTGATTCTACTCAAAAAGTAGTGGCTAGTACTACTGCTCCAAATTCTACTTTCAAATTAGGTTCTCAGGCTTCTTATACTATCGGAAAGCTTAACATCCAGAATAATGGAGCCGACAATGAAGACAGAGTTGTTAATGTAAAGTCAGTTCTTCTTAAAAATGCTCAGTCTACAGACCTTTCTTTCCTCAAAAATATTCAAGTTTTGAGAGATGGAACTAATGTAGCTAAGAATGTAACTATTGATGGAAGAAACTTACAAATTACTCTTAACGATACTATTCAAGCAGGTAAAAAAGCTATCTATACTATCGTAGCTGAGATTGGTAATATGACAGATGTACCTTCTTATATACAATTACAACTTCAAGCATTTAGTGATGTGGTGGCTGATGAAGCTAATACTAACTTCAGAACAAATAACACAACATCATTTGAGTACCCTACTCCACCTTCAACATTATACTTTAATTTGTATAAATTTGACGGAGGAAAGATTACCTTCGCTAGTGATGCATCATTCCCTACTGTAGTAGAAGCTGCGAGTGGAGCTAACGATGTAGTTATTGCGTCTGGTACTTTGACTCTTACTGAACCTATTTCTTTCAAGGCATTCTCTTTGACTGGAAATACAGGTGATATTAGAAAATTGTCATTAGAAATCGGAGGGGTAAGATATGTAGCAGAGTCAAGCGATAATGGTGTAGTTAGAACTTTCAAATGGGATGAAATCTATGTTACAAAAACTGCTAATGTAAAACTTCTTGCTAATCTTGAAAATAATCCAGTTCAATCTGTAACTCTAAATCCTACTATTATTTCTCAGACTATCTTCGCTTGAGGTAATTATACTAATACAGATACTAACTTTGATAAGGCTGATATTGCAGGTAGAATTCAGATTGCTAAAATCAATGTGACTACTCCTAGATTCTCTCTCAATAATAACTTATCTACTACACAGACTGCTGTAATTGGAGAAAGTGCTTCTAGAACTATCTTTGAAGGTCATATCTCAGCAAAGAAAAATATTACGGTGGATGGTGTAACCTTTACTATTAATGATGTTCAATCAGGAGTTAATTTTGAAGGTCAAAATATAGATCTTGATTTGTATGTTGGTGATAGTGTTGTTGATTCAAAAACTATAAAAATAGGACTCAATAATGTGGCAACATTTAACACTAACGTTAAAGTTACAGAGACTGCTCAGACAGTAAAAATCGTAGCTTCTTTGGCTTCAAATGGAACTGGTAGAATTGTTGGTGCTGTTGTAGCTAATGGTACTGATGCAGAGGGAAATAAAAACTCATCTAGCCCTATCAACACGGTAGCATTTAGAGTTCTTTCTGAGGCTTCTGTATCTGTTACTAATGCAGGTTCTACTTCTCAGTCTGTAATTGAAGGTGCTAATGCTAGATTAACTGAGTTTACAGCTTCTGTTACTGACGGAACTACAAACTTGTCAACAGTTCTTGTTTCTGGAACTAATCTTCCAGCAAATCAAACAGCTACATTAACTATTGGAGGTAACACTTATCAGTCTATTAGTGCTAGTGGTACGTTAATTACTTTCTCTAATGTTAATGCAAATCTTCAAGAAGGTGATTACAAAGCTACAATTACTACTAATGTAAATACAGATGGAAAATTAACAGGAACTCTTATGAAAGTAGATAATATTGTACTTACTTACACTGATGCTGCTGGTTCTTCAAAAAGTACTACAGGAACTATCAATGCTACTTACTACTTTGTAAAAGCATTCCCAGTGATTGGTGTTCAATCAACAACTACTAAGAATCAGATTACATTGAAAATTACTAATGGTAATAATCAAGCAATTACTCTTAGTGGTCTAAATGTAGCAGGTTCTGACGTGACTATTGATGGACAAGTTGTTCATTCTGGTGCTACTTATACTAATACTCTTCAATGGGTAAGTCTAGATACACCAAGAACATTAGGTAAACAGGAATCAATAGAAATCGTTTTGAAAACTGATGGAACTTCTTCTTCTCCTGCAAGATTAGCTGGAATTGAATATACAGTTATATCTGCTGGTGAAACTTATACTTACAAATTAGATAGTACTTATACTAATGTAGGTAGATGGGGAGACTTCTCTGTGTCTTATTCTTCTTAACCATAGTTGATTTCTCTTTTGAAAAACTCTTCTCCCTTGGGAGGGAGTTTTTCTTTCTGCTTTTTGTTTTGCTTTCTGCTTCTTGTGTTTCGCTTTCTGCTTGAATTCCTATTTTTTTTGATTATAATAAAAGCGTTTTAGTTCTAGATGATTACAATGGCTCTTATTAAGTCCCAGACTGCCTCCCAGAAAAAGCAAGATGGAGTATTCATTCCTCTTACGGAGTATACTTTATATTTGAAATGGAAACAAAAACAAAATATTGAACCAAAAGAATGTGAAATATGCAAACAACTTGGACCAAATAAAAAACTAAAAATGTCTGGAGAAAAAATGAAAAAAGAGGCAGCTGATGCTATGAAATATGGGAAAGTATATACCAAAGAAAATATGGATGAATTTATTTCTGATCTCTTAGCCGATGATTAGTAACATCATCTACACTTCTACCTTCAAAAAACAATTCAAAAAATATCAATATAACGATAAAGTTTTGAAAAGATATAAGGAGTTTTATCAGGAAATATTAGATGTAGAAATTGAATGACTAAATCCAAAATGGAAAAATCATAGATTGAATGGAGAATATGAAGGTTTTTGGGAACTCCACCTTTTCCCTGATATATTGTTAATTTATGAAATAAAAGATAATCTCTGTATCTTATCTCAAATATGAACTCATTCAGATTTGTTTGGATAATAAAAACCCATCTTCTTCGGGAGGAGTTTTTCTTTTTTGTTTTCTGTTTTGCTTGAATTTGGTGGAAGATTCTGTATACTAAAAATGTATTTATCTGATAATCATCGAAAAATGTCTCAAGTACAAGTCATTTCTCTTACTGAGGTAAAACATAATCCTCAACAAATTATGTTGAATTGGCTAAAAATTTTTTCAGATGCTCAAAAACTTGCAGTGCTTCCTGAATCAGAATATTTAGAAATGAAAGAGATGCTTAAAGCTAAAGAGTTTTGGAATGATTTTGCAGATGCAAAAAACAATAGCAAATCATATACAAATGTTGATGATTTACTTCACGATCTAGCAGCATAAATATGCAGGTTCATTTCTCTTCAACCTTCAAGAAACAATATAAAAAATACCTATGAGATAAAAAATTTGACGATAGGCGAAAAGAGCTGTCTCAAGAATTATTTACTGGAAACTTGCATCCAAAATGGAAAAACCATAATTTATCTGGAAAGTTTCAATGAATGCAGGAATTACACATATTTCCAAACCTTGTATTGATCTACCGTATAGAGGAAGATATCTATCATTTAATCCAAATAGGAAGTCATTCAGATTTGTTTGGGTAATTCCCTTTCCTGCTTAATCTCCAGAAAAAGATTGCATATACTACAAAGGTATTTATATCCTTACCACTACAACAATGGCAGCAAAAACAATTAGAATCGTGATAAAAGAAATGGTAGAATATGGTGAAACATATTATCTTGCCGAAAGTCCTGATGTCCCAGGTTTTTTAGCAGAAGCTGATACCTTGCCAGAAATGTTTGAAATTGCACCAGAAGTAATGGAGGATTTGATAGATTTGAATAATAAGACGATGAAGAAATATAATCTTGATCGAACTTTTTTAAGTGACTTTGCATATAAATTCATTTATCAACCTGCAAAGGTTCGTCATTTATCATATGCTTAATTCCTATGCCTTTACGAAATTCTTTCAAATATCAGGATATTGCAAAATTACTAGAATACTATGGTTGTCATCTTTTGCAAGAGTGAAAAGGTTCTCATAAAAAATGGCATAGCCCCCTTACTCGTAAACATTTCCCTATTCCTGTGCATTGAAATAAAGAATTAAGAGAAGGAACGTTATTTGCAATACTAAAACAAGCAGGAATTAGTAAAGAAAATGTCCTAAACTATCTTAATAAGAAGAAATAGTATTTTCCCTTACTCAGTAGACCGGAGATTAAATCTCCGAACTTCAAAAATAAGCTCGCTCTGCGGGCAAGGCACCAGAGGTGCCAAATTATTGTAGCCCCAAGGTTTAACCTTGGAACTCAAAAAAAATCAAAAATCAAGTAAAAATCGTTTTTTTTAGGTCTTATATTCCCCCCGTAAACTTTCCTTGTTTTTTTGCTGCCTTTGTATACAAGTAAAGTATGCAGATTTATTTTTTCGCTTCTCTCGATGTACAAAAAATTTTCCTTAGCAGAATTGACCAGTATCCAAAATAATTTCATTCCTCACCTGTACAAAATTATTCAGCAGGAGAAATGTCAGGGCATCAATGATTTTTGCAAATTCGCATTCAAGGAAGGGAAAGAGCTCTTCTACTTTGAAAAAAACAATGTAAGCTTCAAAATTTCTCTCCTCGGTAATAGCCTCCATTTGCTGGATGAAATTGAAAAGATTGAAGTAGAAGTGCCTATTGATAACAAAGGAGCCCTCCAAGACCTTATCAAAAGATATATCATTAAAAAACAGAAACAAATCGGACAAAAAACCATTGAACAGCTTTTAGTGGATGAATTTACTGCATTGGGAGGATTTAGTACTCTATTGGGAAAACCCTATATCGTGTATGATATTGAGACTTCGCTTATTGGGTCGCGTCTGGAAGATGTAGAATTTTATATTGGCTATAGTATGGAAGAAAGTGCCGATGGGAAGATGACTTACACGTGTATTACGCTGGAAACGCTCCCTGCTTTCGTGGAAAAAATGCTGGCATTTGAAGGATATATCGTAGGATTTAACCAGATGTATTTTGATAATCCTGTATGTATCTACAACGTTTCTATGGACGCTGCAGCTACGCTGGCAGCAATTAAAACCTTGAATGAAAAAAGTATTGATTTATATGTATTCATTTCTCAGCTTACCAATACCAGAATTGGACTCAATAAAATCTGTGAAGCCCTGATTGGCGTCAGCAAAAATTTGGAAGGAGGAGGAGCAAGTGTAGAAAACCTCCGAAAAGAGTGGAAAACTGCTGGCGATACCAAAATCTTTAAGAAAATTCAGGACTACTGTAAAAACGATGTGAGAATGACGGCTCTGCTTTTTTTCTACTTTCTCCATTTCAAAAAACTGTATATGAATAGCGAAGAATATCTCTTTGATCTTCCTAAATTCTTGACCTACGCGAAACCGTTGGAGAAAAAAATCGACCCTCATAAAATGTATGGACAATCTTTACTCTCTTAAGAGCTACTAATGACTATTAAAACTAATCTCCAAGCATTTTATAATCACGAAGCAAAAAAATATTATGAAACCAGAAAAAAATTCTGGCAGGAAGGAGCACTGATTTTGCAAACCTTGGAAACCCTAGCAGAGACCGGGAAAAAAATCAGCATTTTAGAGATTTGATGTGGGAGTGGAAGATTTGCGAGCTATTTGCAGCAGCACTATGCAGGAAAATTTTCTTATGTAGGAGTAGACCTTTCTGAAAAGCTTCTCGCCTATGCGAAAAAAGACCATCCAAAGCTCAAATTTGTCTGTGAAGATATGAGCGAATTTATTGTCAGACAAAAACAAGAAAGTTTCGATGTGATTATCGGAGTGGCGAGTTTTCAGCATATCCCAAGCTATAGAGAGCGTTTATTTCTGATGAAACATTTTTATAGAGCTCTCCGCTATGATGGACTGCTCATTATGACCAATCGGTCGCTTTCCCATCGGTTTCTCAAAAAACATTGGGGTGAGATGTTGCACTCTTGGTTCCGCTCCCTAGTCAGCTGGGGAAAATTGCATCGAAGAGATATCTACGTTCCGCGAACCAATAAAGGACGTACGTTTAGAAGATACTACCATCTCTTTACCCTTTCAGAATTGAAAAAGCTGGCTACGTTTTCAGGACTGCAGCTCCGTCATCTTAGCTATGTTGACGCGGAAGGAAAGTGTACCCCAAAATGGAAATCTGCTAAAAATTCCTTTTTCGTAGCCCAGAAAATCCCGATTTTATCTGCTTTATAGTAATGATGAGACTCTCCGTCGTCTTTGGTACTAGAGGAAATGAACACGCACTCCCTCATCTGGAAAGGATTTTAACGTGTCTAGAACAACAAACATTCCAGGATTTTCAAGTAATCGTCGTAATAGACAGAAACTTCCCTACAGAACGTGAACGAACAGCACTGGAAACGACCATAAAAAGCTGGGACTTGCAAATCCTCCAAAAAACGAAATTCTTTACTCATCTCAATTCAGCTTTCTTACCTCCTGTTCCCGGCAAAAGTAATGCGAGTTATGCGAGAAATTTCTGACTCCAACAGGCAGATACAGAATTGGTGCAATTGTTCGACGATGACAACGGCTTTGACCCCGAATATCTCCAAAAAGCCGTCCAATACTATGATGAATACAAAGCTCGTCAGCAAAAAGAAGTAATAATCTGTGCAACGATTCAATACAGAGACAGCGGGAAACTGCGAAGTCAGGGGTTTTCTCATTTCCGTTATCGACAATCTCGTCCCGTGAATTTTGTGGCAGACGAACAGCAAACCGAAGGTGCAGAAATCCAAATGTTTTCCGGAAATGGACTGTTAGGAGCAAAAAAACTGTTTCAAGAGGTGAAGTATAATGAAGAGATTGCACGGGTCGCTGAAGATATGGATTTCACCCTTTCCCTGCACGAGAGAGGAGCAAGACTGTTTGTCTTTTCTTCCCTCATTGTACGTCATTATGAGAGAGATAAAACCCTATTAGAACACGTCCGAATTGGGTCACGTGCTCAAGCTTATCAAAAAGCCAGAAACCGATTTCTCTTTGTCTATCGCCATTGAACTTGCCGAAACAAATGGCAATTTCGAACGATAGGCTTACCGTGATGTCTCGTTTGGCTTTCTCTAAAAGCCCTGCTTTACGGAGGAAAACAGAAATGGAACCTCATTTGAGGACTGTTGCAAGGAGCTTGGGAAGGAGTGAACTACGTAAGAAAGCCCCAACTTTCCGACACTCCGCTCCTCCTAACAGCAACTATTACCCCACAGACCCATCACGAATTGGCATTAACGGATGCAAAGAAAAGATATCATCAATACCTTGCTAATCTCAAAAGACTCATTCAAAAGTCTGATTTTCAACAGTTTGTCTTTTGCGAAAATTCCGCTACAGAATTCCCTGATACACAACTGATAACAGACCTGGCAGCCAAGCACGGAAAACAGGTAGAATTTCTTTCTTTTCAAGGGAATAAGCAGCTCATTCAAAAATATACCAGAGCCTATGGAGACCAGGAAATCATAGAATATGCCGTGAAGCATTCACAGATTTTAGCACAGCATGCAGGCTTTTATAAACTCACAGGCAGATACCGAGTAGCTAACATCAACACCCTGCTCCGTGTACGAAGACGCGAACCTACCGTATTTATTAAAGGAGGCGTCAGAATACCGACAGTACATACCTCGTTTTTCAAAACGGACAAAGAATACTTTATACAATACCTGCAAGGGAAATACGTTGATTTGCCCAACTATCCCCATCAGAGGCTAGAATATCTCTATTACGACCTCATAAAAAAATCTGGCACAGCAATGCACCTGCACGGACAGTATCCCCTTTTTCAAGGAGAACGAGGCGAAGGAGGAACAATGGAAGAAGTTTGGCGAAAAAGATGGAAAACGAAGCTAATAGCTTTATTGAGGCGATACGATATGTAATGCTTCCGTATCTGTAAGAGAAATCTGGCTTCCTTCCGGGAAAGATTTTTGTAAAAAAGCCGATACTTTTTCTGGCTGGTCAGTTTGTACCCAGAGCAGTTTTTTTTCCTGCTTTTCGATTTTTCCTTCTACTAATCCATAGGTCTGTACGTAATTCATTCTGGTAATTTCCATAGCAAGTTTCGCTTTAAGCAGTCCGGTAATCAGCTTTCTGAGCTTTCTACCATCATTGGGAAAAGAAATCAGCATTACAAAGAAAAAAATACAATAAAAAGCTCGCCTATCTCATTTGTAAGGTCTCTGGCAAATTGGCTTTGAGTGTTTCCCATTCCGTTTGGACCGCAGCTCCGGAAAGTCCCATCTCTGACAAGGTAGCGAGATAGGCACACCAATTCCCTAGCTTTTCAAATTGTGCTAGGTAAGAAGGAGCGAGATAGTATTCCGTACTTAGCTCTGTTTTTAGGGTATGTGCGAGGTCGCGAATGTCTGCTAAGCTGGTAGCTGTTAGCTCTTTATCAAAAGCAGTAGCGATTGCATTGATTTTTGTGGCAAGGCTCGTGAGAGCTTCTGCACGCTTTTCGCTTTGTCCCTCTCGGGTAGCTATCACAAATTTTTCAAGGGTATTCATCAGGAAAAAGCTATTAAGCGAAGTCTTGAGTACTTCAGTTTGCTGATGAGAAGGAAGTTTGTAGTGGGTTCCGGTGAGTCCAAGGTCAGTCTGAATATGGTCATTGATAGGCTCTTCTTTATCGTTTTCTTCAAAGAACAGTCCGCTTTCGATATCAGGAGGGATAAGAGCAGATAGCCCTGGATTTTCGTATCCTGACTGAGGGGTTCGAGCCAGCAAAGAGGGCTCATTGAGACCTCCCGAAGAGGTGCTCATCGTTCCTGTGGAGAGCTCGTGGATGCTTCCAGTTGCCAAAGCAATGGTTCCTGTGGAAGGATGCGTAGGGCGAGTTTCTGGAGTAGTATCGGGTAGCAGTGATAACGTTTCTGTGATATTATTGTCTGCCAGGAAGGTAGAAAAATTTTCTGGCGTAATCATCGTAATATCATTTTCTTTGATTTTGATGACCTCAGTCGTCAAGATTTTCTCCTCTTTTGAAATAGTATCTTTTTGTGAGGTAATAGTAGCAGTCCCTCCCGTATTTTTTACGAGCGTTTCCCCATTGTGTTTTGCGATTTGGAGATTGAGAGCCTGATGTTTGTCGGAATGGATAGCCATATCTTCTGCAATAATATCAATATCATTATCGGTAGCGGCGTTTACAATCTTGAAAAACGTCCCTTCCGTCAGGACAATTTGATAACTTTTTTCTCCTGATTTGGTAATAGCACATTCTGCTGGTCCAATAATTTTCGCTTGAGAGCCATCATCGAGATTAATAATAATTTCTGAACCGAGTTTGAGGTGTAAAATATCTCCATTACGAATATATTGAGAAGAAAGCGTTTCTTTCCCATTTTGAAGGTACCATTCTCCGTTTACATCGATAATTTCTGCGATGTAGTCTGCATACACCTCTCCTGGATTGATAGGATTGGAAGAAAAGAAAAAGTTGTCAATACCCCCATTTTTCTCAATCATCACGCCACCAAACGTAAACAGCACAATAACCAAAGCAATAAAGGCATAACTCACTTTTTTATAAGTGAGAAAGTGCCATTTTGCAACTCCTTGTTGAAATCTCTTTTGGGTAATTTGGCGAAAAAGCTCAGCTTTATGCTGACTCGTGAGGGTAAAGGTATGTTGGGTTTTGAAATATTCCTGGAGGTGCATTTTTCGCCGAAGTCACTAAATCTACATTAGGGTATACGAATGAATTTTCATCTTGTGACAAAAAGGTACAAAATTCCCCTCTTGTGAAAAGAATGGGAAAAAGTAAAGGAAAAAATGCTGGCTCCTGAACTGTGATATTTTCAATATCTCTTATCGGATCGCCTTTTTCTCTCAGATTTTTGTAAAAAACTCTAAAAAAATGCTAACCCATAGCTATCAGTCTCCAAAAAGTTTGAATGATTTTTCCCTTGCATTCTCCTTCCATAACAACATATAGTAGTCATTCCTCATACCCAGACACAATATATAGTATTTTATCTCTTTATAAAGAAATGTAAAAATGGTCATCTACAAAATCAGAAAAAGAAATGGAGCTATCGTAACCTTTGAGAAAAATAAGATTTACAACGCTGTTAAATTAGCATTTGAAGCAGTAGGCAGCGAGGATATTTCACCCGTGGAACATCTTACCCAGCTCGTTATCACAGAAATCGAAAAAAAAGTCGGAAAAGAAATTCCTGATGTTGAAACAATCCAAGACACTGTAGAATCTGTACTGATGCAGGAAAACTACGATGAAGTAGCCAAAGCCTACATCATTTATCGCCAAAAGAGAACCGAAGCCAGACAAACCCAAAATGTCGTAATCGAAGTAGACAAAACGATGGATGAATATCTCGAACATGTAGACCGAAGAATTAATGAAAACGCAAATATCGGCTACTCCATCGGTGGATTGATTTTGAAAAACTCCGAAAAAATCGTTGCCAACTATCGGCTTTCCAATATTTATCCTGCTGAAATTGGAAACGCTCACAGAAACGCAGATTATCATATTCACGACTTGGGGATGTTTTCACCATACTGTGCAGGGCGAAGCCTTCGCCAGTTGCTAGAAGAAGGATTTAACGGAGTAATTGGGAAAGTGCAGAGTAAACCGCCAAAACATCTCCAGTCTGCGGTGAATCAAATGGTAAATTTCCTCGGAACCTTGCAAAATGAATGGGCAGGAGCACAGGCGTTTAGTTCGTTTGATACCTACTTAGCACCATTTGTACATAAATACGAAACCGAACTCGAAAACGAATTGGAAGAAACAAAGGCTCAATTTACCAATGAAAAAGAAAAAGCTGACTACATTTACCAGAAAACCTACAAATACGTAAAACAGAATTTGCAAAACTTCGTCTTTAATATGAATGTACCGTCTCGTCGAGGAACCCAAACGCCGTTTTCCAATATCACCCTTGACCGAACCGTTCCCGAAGATATGAAAGAAAAAGCACTAATGCTCGGAGGAATTTCCCAAGGCTACTACCCAAAAAAATATGGAGAATTACAAGCGGAGATGGATATGATAAATAGAATTATGATTGAGATTTACACCGAAGGAGACGCCAGTGGGGCGGTGTTCACCTTCCCCATCCCTACCTATAACATTACGGAAGACTTCAATCGAGAGGGAGCAAATGTAGACGCCCTCTTTGAAATGACGGCAAAATATGGAATTCCGTATTTCCAAAATTTCATTGGTTCACAATTCAAGCTCGCAAAAAATGCTGACGGAACCATTAGTAAAGTGCCAAATCCGAATGCCTACAAACCTGGTGCAGTTCGTTCAATGTGTTGTCGTCTACAGTTGGACTTGACGATGCTAGAAAAGCGTGGGGGAGGACTCTTTGGGTCTGCGGAAATGACCGGGTCTATTGGAGTTGTCACCATCAACCTTCCAAAAATCTGATATAATTTCAAGGAAGACAAAGAAGGCTTCAAAACTCAGCTTTTACATCTGATGAATTTGGCAAAGACCTCTCTGGAAATCAAGAGAAAAGAGTGTGCCAAACGAATGGACGCAGGACTCTATCCGTTTACTAAAAGATACCTCCATTCCTTTCGTAATCACTTTTCCACCATCGGAATTAACGGGATGAACGAAGCAATCCTCAACTTCACCAACGGAAAAGAAGACATCACGACCGACCGAGGGAAAGAGTTTTCCAAGGAAATTATGGACTTTATGCGTGCAAAGCTCGTAGAATATCAAGAAGAAACGGGAAACCTTTACAACCTTGAAGCGACTCCTGGTGAAGGAACTACCTACCGTTTCGCAAAAGAAGATAAAAAGCAGTTGCCGAATATTATTCAAGCAGGAACCGACGAAGCACCGTATTACACCAATTCCTCTCAATTGCCCGTGGAATATACCAATGACCCGTTCGAAGCACTCGAAGCTCAAAATGAATTACAATGTCTGTACACCTGAGGAACCGTATTACATCTCTATATGGGAGAACGTATTTCAGACGCTAAAGCCTGTAAAAAACTGATTAAAAAAGTTATCGAAAATTACCAGTTGCCATATGTGACAGTCTCGCCGGTCTTCTCTATCTGCCCCAAACACGGCTATATCGCAGGAGAGCACGATTATTGCCCGAAATGCGATGCAGAGCTTGGCTATGCGGGAGAGGAGTTTAATATGGAAATCAGGGCAAAGCACACCGATGACCCAGAAAAATTGGAGCAATTACGCAGGAAACAGTTGGGATAATCTCGTGGTAATCCCGCAGCATTGCGGGAAATATCCCCGCATATCATAATCTTTAGTATTTTACCTAGTTTCCTGATGAACAATAAACTTGCAACCGCTACCTCCAATAGAAAGAAACTCTTGATTGATATGGATGGAGTTTTGGCAAATTTTACGGGGAGAGTCTTTGAAACATTTCGTGAACGTTATGGAGACCCAAAGTTAGACCCCGCCAAACAAGAACAGTTTTACGTAGCAGACTACTTCAATCAACATCTGGGAGAAAAAGCACAAAAACAAGTAGAAGAAATCCAATCAGAAATCGGCTTTTTCCTCTCCTTACAACCTCTCCCCTCTGCAAAAGAAAAAATTAAAGAGCTTTCACAGTGGTATGATACGTATATTCTCACTTCTCCTTTGATGAGTAATCCAAGCTGTGCTTCAGAAAAAATCCAACGAATACGCCAACATCTCTGAGATGAAATGGCGAAAAAGGTGATTATTGCAAAAGATAAGAGTATGGTCTTGGGAGATATATTAATTGATGACCATCCCACTCCTTGCAACGAAACACAAGCCACACGAAAACATCTGCTCTTTGACCAGCCCTATAACCAAAACGTCGAACATAAACCGAGAATGCACAGACGAAATGATGAAAATCTCTTGCAACTTATTGAAAAAATGGTACTATCAAACAAATAATTCCTTAGCAGGAATTTACATATCCAATCTTTTATTTATTACATTTTATGACAATGCAGACCTTCTACAACAAACAAGGACAAGAAATTAAAAGACAACCTTGTGAAATTTACACGAGAGTAATGGGATATCTTTCTCCCGTTTCTCGCTACAACATCGGAAAAAAATCTGAATTTTATTCTCGTAAATACTTTGAAGAAAACAAAGTAGACAATTCTGCATTCCTCCAAAAATTTGGCGTAAGTTGCGGTTGTCCGTGCGGGATGTAAACAGTCACCGTTTGAAATAACCCCCTACTCACTACGTTCACTGTCTCCCTATGAGGGGAGCGGGCAGAACAACTCCGTAGCTTGATACGGGGGAATAGCGAGGAAAGAGGGGTTATTTTTAGAAAATCTTTTATTGAAGAGTATGCACATTATCTGAATTCAAACCACCACCCTTGTCGATTATCCTGGAAAAGTAGCCTGTATCGTCTTTACTGCAGGCTGTAATTTTCGTTGTCCCTTCTGTTATAATCCCCAAGCGGTCTTGCCCGAGCAAATCGCGAAACACAAAGACCAACAAATCCCAGAGGCAGCTTTTTTTAATTTTCTGGAAAGTAGAAAAGCATTCTTGGAAGGGGTAAGTATTTGTGGAGGAGAGCCTACTTTGCAACCTGACCTCTACGACTTCGCCAGACACATCAAAGAACAGGGATTTTCCGTGAAACTTGACACCAATGGCAGAGACGCAAAACTGGTACAACAAATGGTCAATGACGGCATATTGGATTATGTCGCTATAGATATGAAAGCCCCCTTTTCTAAATATGAAAAGCTGACGGGCATCCCCATTCCTTCCCAATTCAGAGTCAACTTCAATACGTTGCTCGCTTTTTTACGTTCGTGAAAGGTAGACTATGAATACCGCACTACCTTGATAAAAGGATATCATACGGCAGACGATATTGAAGAAATGGCTTCGTTCCTGTTTGGAGTGCAGCATTATTATTTACAGAATTATATGAAGACCACTACGCTAGACCCGCATTTTGCAGGAGAACCCTTTGCCGCAGAAGAATTAGAGAAATTTAAGGGCATTGCCGAGCTGTTTGTGGAAGAGTGTAGGATTAGGTAAACAACATCTCTATTTGCTTATTGGAGCACCCAATGCAAGGATTGCTTGAAAACTAAGCAGCAATAAGTTCACGGTTCTTACTACCAAAAGGTACCAGAGAGAGATTATATAATCTTTCTTTGATTTTATTTACTCTTTCCACTTCTCCCTTAATTCTTTAGCTAAATTTTCTCTATACTCTTCATGTGCTTCAGCAGATATCGTACCAGCAGATACGTTAGATGAATTTTTCATCGTATAATGTATAATGAAGTAAAACGTCATCGCGTAGGATTGACTTATTTATAAGTATACCCATATATCAAAAATTTGCAAAATTTACTCATTTCTTTTCCATAGTATTCCTAATGCTCCCAGGGAAAGAAGTATCATGAGAAAGGCTGCAAAAAGGTAAGCAATATATTCATTTCCGATAAAGGAAAAAGGCAGAATCCATAGGAGTGGTCAAATAGTTCACGAAGTTCTTTCAATCATCGCAAGTACTCCGAAATTTTTTCCTGCATTCTTCGGTGAAAAATGGCTCATAAAATGAGTTCTAATTGAAGTTTCGAGTATTCCATAGGAAAGTCCTCCTAAGATACAACCTATCCAAAGAGTGAGAGGATGCATCCGTCCTATAAGTAAAATCGCAAATATCAAGGTTAAAGCTCAGATTTTTAGCCATTTGGAAGCATTCGTAAACTGCACCACTTTTGCAGAAATCACTCCTCCCACGAGAGCAAAAAGGACAACCACCAGAAAAGCCAGCGAAGAAACGGTTTCGCTTAGTTCCCTACTCGCGAAATAGGGAGACTGAACACAATAATCAACACGAAAGCGATACAGATTTCTATCTCTGTTGAAATGGTAAGCTGGTTGATAGCAAAGAGGAAAAAGAGAGAAAAAACTGAAATAGCTAGTGAAATTTTAATTCGTGATTGGTAGCCGCGTTTGTCTATGTTCGTTCCGATGTATCTTCCCAGTAAAATAATCATCAGCGAAGAAATCATAAAAATAGCATTATAGGAGATTTCACTTGCTCCCATATCTTTGATAAACCGTTTTGAAAATGCCAATGCTAGTAAAATCAGTGGAATTGAATTTGCAAAGTCGAAGAGCCACCATCATCGGAGAGAAGATGTTTTGAACGTGGACATTTGTAGATAAAGTAAACAGATAAAAAAGTTTATATCATTCACTACTGTCCAACTAAAGTTACCATAATGAGTTTTGTTCCAATTCCATTCATCATAGTCAGACAAACCACTCTCTCGCACAAACCCCTCTGTCACAATTTCCTCACGTTGTTCGTCAACGACATCTCCCCTTTTCAGGGAAGTCCGCAACTAATGCTTATATAACGAGACTGAAATAGAGAAGAAATTTTACTCTATCAAGGCTTCCATCTTCTTTCTAATCATTTGCATCGTTTTCACAAGGTGTTCTTCTTTAATGTTCTCAAGAGTATCTAATTCACTGTGATAGAAAGTGATATCAGACAGTGTTCTGTTTGCTAGTGTTCTAATCTTATGCTGTATTTGTTTCAAATTTTTTATCCAAAAAATGAAAGTTAGCTGTTCATCATGATTTATCCGACGTGCAGAAGAGCGTCCTATTCCATCAATAACGACAATTTCCTTACTTTTTTCTAAGAGGTGAAAATATTTCTTTTCAAATGCTCTTGCTCCTTTACATCGATAAGCAGGAGAGGTGTCATAAGAAATTTCCTCATTTGCCCAAAATACAAATAATGCATTTTCCAAAAGATGAGGAAAACAAAGAAGCGTTCCCATTAAAGCGGTAACCCCACCACCATTATCCCACGCTCCACTCCATCGACAATCATAATGAGCAAAACAAATCACTTGAGGACTAGTGGTATTTCCTACCAAAATATTCTTAGCAATATACGTTGTTGGTGCTATTTTAGTATATCCTTCAATTTTCTCCGCAGCAATTACTTTACCTACATCTTTAGGTCTAATAGCCACTGCAGGAGCATTGATGAATACGGTATTATAAGAGATTGCCTCACAATAGGGATTAAACGTGATAATAGGCGTAGAAATTTTATCAAAAGAAGGAATTTCGCTTGTAGAGGAGCAAATAGTAGCTTTACTTGTAATTTTCCCGCTTTGTAACCCAACACTTCTACAAGGAATATTTTCTCCATCAGCTTTAAGGATTGCTTTTTTCTGTATAGGAACCGTTGTGGTAAATTCTTGTACTGTATAAGGGCGTTGATGCGTTTTCAAACATTGTTCTAAGAAACGTGCAGCTTTGATTTCTCCTTGGTATTGTCTCTCTCAAAAGCTGATTAGTGTCTGTAGAAATGCTATACAGTCAAACGTAGATGTTTTCATAGTGTGTAGTATAATAGAAGTAAAACTCTATAAAATATCATTACAATATTTCCAAATTATCGGCATATATTCAGTAGAGAATATCTTTTCCATAGTTAGCTGTTCATTATGATTTATCCGACGTGCAGAAGAGCGTCCTATCCCGTTTGTTTTATTTTATACGATAATAAAGGACGCCTTACTTTAGCAAGGTTTCTCTTACAAGAAAATATCCCTTGGCTTTGCTCCTTCTGCGGGTCCTATGACCCCTCTTTCTTCCAAAATATCCATAATTCTCGCAGCTCTCGCAAACCCTACTCAGAGTTTTCTTTGCAGTAATGTAGCGGAAGCCTTCCTCGTCTCCGCGATGACTTGGATTGCTTGGTCAATCAGGTCGTCTTCATCACTACCGCTACCGCTGAAGGAGCCAGAAGCCATTTCAGCTTTTGACTCTAATGCTGCGATAATTTCAGGATTATAGATGTCGTCTTCGGTGAGTCCCTGCATATATTTACGTTTAAGCGTAGCAACGACTTTCTCAATCTCTTCGGTGGAAACAAAAGGAGCCTGAATTCTGATCGGAAACTTCGTAGAAGGGTCCATATAAAGCATATCTCCTTTCCCTACTAAGTCCTCTGCACCTTTACGCCCCAGAATGGTCCTAGAGTCCACTTCAGATACCACTCAGAACGCAATTCTGGTAGGAATATTTGCTTTAATAAGTCCCGTAATCACATTCACACTTGGTCTCTGGGTCGCTAGAATGAGATGAATACCTACCGCACGGGCTTTGGCAGCGAGACGGTTGATACAGTTTTCGACTTCTTTTCTGTTTGCAGAAGAGGAAAGCATCATATCTGCCATCTCATCAATGACAAAGACGATACGATACATTTTTTCAGTAGGATTTTTGTCGTTGTATTCAGTCAGATTTTTTACTCTCTGGTCTTTAAGGATGGTGTATCTTCTTTCCATTTCTTGGACGGTCCACTGAAGCAGTTTAATCGCTTTAGTAGAATCATATACAATCGGAGCAAGCATATACGGCAATCCTGCATACATTTCCAATTCCACCTGTTTGGGGTCAACCATTAAAAATTTTAATTCTGACGGCGTATTCTGGAACATCAGCGAAACGATGAAATCATTAATTCCCACAGATTTTCCACTTCCCGTCGCTCCCGCTACCAACAAATGAGGCATAGCATCCAATGGCTTCACTTCAACGGAACCATCAATGCCTTTTCCAAGAGCAAGTCCTGTTTCAGATTTTTTCATCGCTTCTTGAAAGGCACCAGCATTCAAAATATCTCCAATTCTCACCATACTCGGCTGAGGATTTGGGATTTGAATACCTACACTGTCCGTCCCGGGGATAGGAGCTACAATACGCAGCGATTTAGATTTCAGAGAGAGTTTGATATCATTTGCAAGATTTTCGATGGAAGAAATTTTAATCCCTTCCGAAGGTTTGATTTTGATTTGCACGATAGAGGGTCCGATATCAAACCCTTCCACAGACACCGGAATTCCAAATTCCATCAACTTGTGCTGAAGAGATTTTGCTTTTTCTACAATAAAGTTTTGGTCTACGTTCTGCGTTTGTCCCAAAGTATTTTCCAGCAGAGAATACGGAAATGTCGGTTTGTCTTCCGAAAACTGAATTTGGCGACGAGGTTTGGGGTCTGCTTTCTGAGCTTCTTTTCCTGTAGCAGAAACAGAGAGTTTTCCTTCCAATTTCTGTTTGAGAATATCTTTGAGGAGTGAACCGCTAGTCTGTTCGCTTTTTGTGGATGCTATCGTCATTCCTGTTGTAGCCTGAGAGACTTTTTTCAAGAGTTCTGAGTCGGAAGTAATTTTTGTTTCTCTGGTGATGAAAAGTTTGGCGGCAGGCTCAGCTTTTTTTGGTGCAGGTTTGTCTTCTTGGTGTAAACTAACTTTCGGCAGGGAAGGAAGTTTTACATTCAAAGCATAGAATATCCAAATCAAAATGATGAGAGCACAGACAATCATCAACACTCTAATTGCCCAAAGCGACTGTCCAAATCACAGCTCCAATATTTTTATGAGTGGTCGAGAAACATATCCTCCATAATCTGCGGATTTTATTCGATTAACAATACTACTCCCAGACTCCCCATTCATTGCCTGAAAATTGAGGATACCAGACACCACGAACATCAGCAAAATAAACTGTTTAATCAGTGTTTTCATCAGATATCCCTTAAAAAGAATTAACAGTCCCAGCACGATACACAAGGCAAAAAAAACGAGTAATCCCTGTTGCCCAAAGGCGATACTAGCATTTTCTGACAGAAATTTGAAAATCGGAGCATCAGGAGCCATAATTTTACTAAAAAAAAAGATTGCTCCTAAAATAATACAGACAATACCTACATTGTATTTATTGAGTTTGAGGGTTGCCCTCGATGTTCCACGCCTTCTTTTTGCCAAAATTTCGAATAAAGAGTAAAACTATTTGTTTCAGCATACGGATATTGAGCCCTTTTGCAACCGAAAATAGAAAATCTTTTTTATTTCCTCTTGATTTTCTCATCCAAATCCTTAAACATAAGTCAATAACAAATACAAAATAAAGATAAAAAAATCAGACAACATTTTATTTTTTGTCTTTATTCCAATGATGAAATACCTTCTCGGAATTCTGTCTACCGTAGCATCTCTGCTATTCTGAACAGTCGCACTTGCAGGAGAATTCACTCTCCACGCAACAAATCTTCCCCTCGTGCAAAGCTACAAAGAGCCTTTGCCTATCAAACTTTCTCTGTCGACTCCTGCTTTTTCTGGAGAGAGTAAAACCGCAACACTTACCGTGGATGACTGTGGAAAAGTACTGGAACTCTTCCACAATGGACAACCAGTGAGTCAGCTACCCCTTACCGTAGCACCAGAACAAAACTATGACTTTCTGTTTATGATTACCAAGGAAACGATGAGAGAATGTTTGCTTACCTTTTCCGTACTCGACACAGAAAAAACCCTTCTCGCTTCCACGAGTGTGCTAATCACTCCTGCTTGTACTTCCAAAACAGAAACCACTACTGATGAAGACCCTCTTGAAGAGGAAACCCTAAGAGGAGACATTGTAGACACCACTCCAACATCTCCTACCATCGACAATCCAATAGACACCACGGAACCCTCAGTACCTTCAGCACCTTCCAAATCTCCTTCAAAATCTACCACTTCTTCGAAATCTCCTGTAAAAACCGTTGAAAAACCTGCTCCTCAACCAATGATTACAACTACTTCCACAGAACTTGAGAGTGCGTTCTCTCTGCTCGTAGAAAAAGGATTGCTGACTACAGGAGATAAAACGAAACTTTCCCAGCCTTTGACTAGAATTGCAGCAGCGGAATTGTTCGTAAAAATCGCCATTACCAAAGGCTACGAACGCGACACCAAAAAAGACTGTAGGTTTATCGATATGACAGACTCGACAGACCAGGACATCGCGATAGCGAGGTTAGCGTGTGAATTCAACATTATGGGCATCAATCCCAATCATACTCCTATTGCAGAGTTTGCCCCAGAAATGACTATTCCGAGCGAACAATTAGCTACAGCATTTTCTCGCTTAATGCGGAGAGACCTCTATGAAAATCCTGACACGGGAGACTATTACCAGCTCCATATGAATACCCTCTACAATTTGAAAATTATTGATACCGTCGTTGTAGATAGCCCTTCTACGTTAGCAGATTTTACCGTTCTCTTCGCCAGAGCTATCGAAAAAGAGCAATTCGCCATTGATACCATAGAAACTCTCAATCTTCAATGTGCAACAGGAGAAAATGCTTCTTCCAGCTGCGAACTTCCCAAAGAAAAAAGTAGCTTCCGATTTTGGTAAAAAGAAGGAATAGAAAAAACTGATTGAAAAAAGCAGAACAAATACGTATACTATACAAATGTCGAATATCTTTTTACCAAATGCTACCACCTATCTCAAAGCCAAAGAACTCTTCACTCAGAATGAAGTAGTGGCGTTCCCGACAGAAACAATTTACGGACTCGGAGCAAACGCTCTCTCTGATATCGCTGCAGAAAAAATTTTTCAATTGAAAGGTAGACCAAACGACAATCCGCTCATCGTTCATCTCGGAGCAAAACAACAGATTGCCGACTACGCTTACATAGAAAACGAAATTCAGCAAACAATTATTGATAACCTTATGCCTTGACCGATAACCCTTCTGTTGCCGAAAAAAGACAATATTTCTCCCATTGTATGTAAAGTTCCCCTAGTAGGTATCAGACTCCCTAGTAATGAAATCACTCAAAAAATGCTGACTACCGTTGCTCTACCTATCGCTGCTCCGAGTGCGAACCTCTCCGGAAAAGCCAGCCCCACTAACGCTCAAATGGTATATGACAACCTTGGCGATAACGTTCCAATGATTATTGATGGCGGCGAAAGTGAAGCAGGCATTGAAAGTACCGTTGTCCGCGTTGATTCAGGAAATATTCGTATCCTGCGTCCCGGTTTCATCACCAAAGAAGACCTTGACCAACTCTTCAACCACGAAATCCCTGTCGCTTACACTACTACTAATCCTGAACTTTCCCCAGGAATGAGATATAAACATTATAGTATCAGAGGTGAAGTTAGAATTATTAACGAACCACCCCCAATCACTCCACCAATATTTGGAAAAAAAATAGGCTATCTCATTACTATTGAATTTTGGTGAAGACATAAAACCTATTTCAACGCTCTCTCTGAGAGAGAAAAATGATTCATTAAGATATGGGGTAACCATCTCAATCTAGCTTCTTGTGCCAATAATTTGTTCGCAATGTATCATCGGTTTGACCAACAAGACGTGGAAATACTTTACGTTGAACGTCTCCCCGAAATGGGTATTGGCTACTCGATTATGAATAGAGTAAAAAGAAGTGCAGAAGTGCATTCTCAAGGAAGTATTGCAAGTGCCTAGCAGAAACATATATTCAGCGTATGCAATTATTAATCAATGGAATTTTACTGACTATTCGAGGTCTCTTAGCCGTATATAGCGTAAGTATTTACGAATCTTTTTCGATGACCTTGAAATCCGTGTATTACAGCGAACCTACAAATTACTATTTTTTCTATCAACAAATCAAAGCATTGGTCTACATTATTGTTGCGATGTTCCTCCTCCGAAAATTCCCGCGAAAAATCCTGAAAAGCCATAAATTCGCTATAGTAGCTCTCATCGGAGCTTTCATTTTTCAGTGTCTCGTATTCTCCCCACTCGGAGATAGCTATGGAACCATCGCAAAAGGATGGCTGAATATTCCAGGGCTTCCGAGTATCCAACCTTCCGAAATCTTCAAACTGGCCTATGTGCTCTTCCTCTCTTCTTGGCTCCTGAGAAAAAAAGAAATGATGCAGACTCCTCAATTTCTCTTGAGCTTCATAATAATGTGTGCATTACTCTACGCAGTCTTTCTCTTTATCCCTGACTTTGGAACCATTCTTATCTTGGGAATTACCGCATTGATTATGGTACGATATGCGGGACTAAGTATCAAAAAAACCCTTTCCATCCTCGCTATTGGAATTTGAGCAGGAGTATTCGCAGCGTTTTCTCTGTATATGATTAATCCAAATCTGAGCTATATCAAAGACAGATTTTCCTATTTTTTTGAACGAGACGCAGATGCCAGAGCTGCCCAAAAGAAAAAAACCTGACGACAACCCGAACAAGCACTCATCGCTATCGGAGGAGGAGGCCTTTTTGGAAAAGGCTATGGAAAAGGCTTACAAAAATTCTGATACATCCCCGAAGCACAGTCAGACTTCATTTTTTCTGCCTATTCCGAGGAAATCGGCTTTGTAGGGAATATGGTACTGATATTTCTCTATTGTCGAATGTTTTTCTACTTCCTCAAACACCTTCAATACATCCGCGACCCTCAAAGTAAAATGATTGGTGTGGGAATTATTTCAATTCTCGTAGCACAAACCTTCGTCAACATCGGGGTAAATATCCAAATCATTCCCAATACGGGCGTCACCCTCCCTTTCATTAGTGCAGGGGGAAGTTCCCTATTGATTAGCTGTATTGAATTACTGATGTTGTACAAGATTTTGAAATCTGAACAGAAAAAGCAGATATTACCTAATCTTCAAAGGGAATAAGAGTGCCTCATCTTCGTCGCTGAGAAAAATTCTCACAAATAGTATGGTCAACCCTTAATCGTTTTATGTTTACCCTTATAAACAATGAAAAAAATTCTATATGTTAGTCTCTTGAGTATGGTGCTATTCATCGGCGGATGTGGTAAACCTTCCTTTCAAGAACTCCAAGAAACCTACCCTAAATGTACGACAACCCTTACTAGTATCCTCTTATCTCAAAAACAATGTACCGCAGAAAAACTCCTTGATGAAACGTTTGATTGTGGAGAATGAGACTTTGAAGAAGAATTTGCATTTATGAGACAAGAATGTGAGCAGTTTATACAAAAGGTGAATCTTCGTCGTATGAGTAAAAGTTGTTCTTTTGAAAAAGCAAAATATACTCATGAAGACAATAGGAAAGAAATAGACTGTTTTTTACAGTATCTAGGATATCCAGATGAGCCAGAAGTACCACCACAAAATGCTACGACTTTTTCCTCATCACCTTCCAATACCCCCATATCCCCAATCCCACAAACAGAATAACCAATACATACTTTGCTATTCCATTCTTCGCCTGCACAAAAATCGCATACGCTTCGCCAAATGCCGACAATCCATACACCACTTTCATCAACAACATTTCCACCCAAACTCGCCCTCCCCATTGCACGAGAGCATACAGCACCAAAGAAGCAAACCCATAA
>JAITQZ010000090.1 GCA_031288635.1 Candidatus Peribacteria bacterium
AGTAGTTGGTATGCTTGTATAACCAATGATACTATTTGCTATACTAAAGATATGCTTAATAAATTGTCACTATCTTGACTTACTCTTATTTAGAAATTGTTTGCGGAACTCCTATTATATATAATAGATACAATGAAATATACGGCAACGACCCTATGAATACAGAATTTTCTATTGCAAATGAGGAATTGTTAATACAACAGCTCCCTGAACACCTTTTAACACAAGCCAAAGAATACAAAATCCCAGAAAGTTTCTTAAAAGACAATCCAGACATTGTTATTCTTATTTTAGAAAGTTTATCTATTTCTACTCATAAGGATAAACAAGAATGGTTTGATGTATATCCTTTAATGAATGATTTACAAATAGCAAATCTTAAGGATATTCTAACAAGAGAAAAAGAGAAACTTGCTGAAATTGAACAAAAATATACAGAACAACAGGAAGAAATAGGACAAAGTTATTTATCAGAAACTTCACAAGAATAAGATAATAAGAAATTCCAAAAACTCCCAACGGGGCGATACAGTGATAACATAGGATATCGCCCTATGTGATGAGCGAAGCTCAAGTAAACACAAAAAATCACAACTAATTTGCAAAAAAAAGAAATCTGACTATACTTAATACGTTTTACTTTTCTGAAACAAAAAATGGAAATTAAACAAAAAGTACCATTTACTGTAAAACAGCTTTCTTTAGAAACACCACAAGTTATCAAAGAAAACGAAGAAGTAGATTTTCATATACATCACAATAAAATACAATGGTTTTGAAATAGAATATCCTTTCACAAACGAAACGAAGGGGGAAGTGTTGCCTTCGTGTGTAGTATTATTGCATTGATAATGTGGTGTATATCAGGGTTTTTATACTTACCAATATCTAGGATGGGCAGTCGAATGGAAGGAGCTGGACTTATGGGAATATATGGTGCTTTGGGAATACTAGCTATTTCAAGTGCGATTACGATGATATGGTGTATTGGATTTATATTATCATTTATTGCGACAATTTCATTTATAATAAGTCTCATTAAGGGAAAACAAATTCCTTTGGGTAAAAGAATATTTATTATTGTATCATCTATTATGATACCAATAACAATAGTATTACTCATTAGAACACTTTAACAACAAAAATCCCCCTTAACTTTTGCAAAACAATCGAAAATCAATATAAATTCCAAAAAGCCCCAACGGGGCGACACAGTAATAACATAGGGCATCGCCCTATGTGATGAGCAAAGCTCAAGTAAACACAAAAATACCCCCCCTTTTACCCCCTTTCACCAAACAAACAATGACTGAAACAACAACACCAACAACCACTTACGCCCTTGACGCCTACTTTGACGAAACGACAATGTCTCTTCACTTAAAGGAAGACCGCCCCATCCTTAGAAAAAAAGGCTTCCCGTGAAATCGACAAGCCGTTCTGGATGAGAAGTCCATCTCCAGTGAAGAACTCAACGCACTTATCGAGCAAATCTTCGCCGAGGCAACTAACCAAAAAGGAAACTTCCTCGAAATCGACAGGAAACTTTCAAAAGTCCTTCAACTCTGACCGTACAGAATTGTCATCGTCTACCCTCCCCTTTCGGACGGATTAGAGATAACGGCGGTGAAACCTGTAAAGAAAACCACTATCGCCGACTACAACTTGAATGAGGAAACTTTTGACCTGCTCAGAAATAAGGCGAAAGGAATCCTTGTCTCAGGAGCTCCGGGAAGCGGAAAATCAACTTTTGTGCAAGCACTCGTTGAGGTTTATCATTCCGACCATCACATTATCAAAACCATCGAAAGTCCTCGTGATTTGATGGTAGACGATGATGTCGTGCAATACAGCTTCACACACGGGACTCACGATGAAGTCCGCGATATTCTGCTGCTTTCTCGTCCTGATTATACGATTTATGATGAAGTAAGAAATAAACCTGATTTTGAACTCTACAAGGACTTGAGACTCACGGGAATTGGAATGCTCGGTGTCATTCACGCGACGAAGCCGATTGACAGCATTCAGCGTTTTATTGGCTCTATTGAAATGGGAATCATTCCGCAAGTGCTGGATACGGTCATCTTCATTGATAAAGGGGCGATTTCCGAAATTTTGCAACTCGAACTGACGGCGAAAGTTCCTGAAGGAATGTTGAGTGAAGAGCTTTCTCGTCCAGTGATTATTGTGAGTTCATTCATCAGCAAGAAAAAGCTATATGAAATTTACACATTCGGAGAACAAGTCGTAGTAATGCCTATTCCTGAAGGAGGAATGGCGGGAACAAACGGCAACCCAAACAAACCTTCCATTCATACTTATGCCAAAGAAGGAATAGAAAAAAAGCTGTCTTCCATCTTGAACAGCCACTTTGTCGTGAAAATGAAAGGAAATGGGATTGAACTCTATGTCCCTGAATTTGTGAAAGGAAAAATTATTGGAAAAGGTGGTTCAGCGATTAGTGAACTCGAAAAGACGATTGGCGTTGGGATTACGGTTAAGACATTTGATGAATTGCCGTTACTGGATGTAAAAACAGACATTAGTGGAGGGAAGAAAGGCGGACAGCTTTTTATCGCTTTTCCTAGTGGGTATGAGAATATGACATTGTCCTTGCTCATTGGTGATGAAATTCAGAAATTCACGACGGATAGAAATGGAGTAATTAGTATCAATGATAGAAACGAAGTAAGGCTGATTGAAAGGAGAGGATTTGTGGTGGTGGATGAGAGATAGATTTTATATCTTTAACTTTCAAAATGAATATTCCAAATGATAGAGATTCCATTCCAAATAGCTCTCCAGACCAAACAGAACATTCTTTAATTGGTATTTTGAAGGAAAAACTAACAACGAAACAAACTAGGCAATCTATAGAAAACTACGAAGAAGGATTAGGAAAAGCTAATGTGATTTTGCCAGATTGTTTTTATGATGTAACAAAAGAGATGTCTAATAATGCATATGAGACAAGAGGAATAATGTTGGCAAAGAAAGACATAAGAGATGAAAAAGAGATGTATTTGGTAAAATATTTACAAACTATAGGGAGATGAAGTGCAACATCTGTATTTCCAGATGAATCTAGAAAAAATGCTGCCAACAAATTAATACAATATCATCCAGAACTAAAAATGATAGAATTTCACATTCATCCTCTAGGAACAGGACAATTTCGAGCAGACAAATTTTCAGAACAAGACTACTATGGCATCGAAAAACAATTGAATAAAAATATAGATTACATGCATATTTTATTTACCCCTACCCACGTGCTTACGATAGCCAAAAAACCAACAAAGTTTCTTTTAGCTAGAAATGGGAATCAACAGGTTATGAATGAATATACAATTTTGCAACGTGAATTTAATTCTTTATTATGAAGATAAAATTGAAAATGTAATGCTCTTGATTTTTGCCACCCAAAATGCATAGAATTAACTAATTTAGTTATTTTCACTATACGTATGAACTACACTCTCAAAATGTTCAATATAGGTCAAATTACGCTTCCAAAGAGATGGAGAACGAAATATTCTACCGTGAACTTTTTGGCAAAAGAAACCAAAGAAGGACTCTAATTAAGCCAATTGTCGACACGGATGATGATTTTGATGTAGAAAGGATTATGCACTCTAAGATTGTTGAAAAAGGTGAAGATGGAAGTATTTATTACGAGGATTCAGCAGAAAGCGGAGTATTTTTTCCACAAGGTATCCCTATTGATGACTTTATTTCCAAGTTGAAGAAAGTAGATGGATAAACTCACAAAGTTTCTTCGTGCAAATCCTGGGAAAAAAGATATCATTCTTGAAACAGCCGAAAAAATCCATTAGTCATCCGCCTTCATCCTACTAAAAAAATACCCTCCCAATAGCACAAAAAGAAACATCAACACCAACAGCACTACCCCATCCATCCAAGGAGTAAAAAAGCTGTTCCCTGTCAACGCTCGTCTAATCCCATCAACCGCATACGAAAGCGGGTCAAATCTCGCTATCATTTGTAGCCAAACCGGAGTCGTCGCTAGCGGAAACATTGCACCAGACAGGAACATCAACGGCATAATCAGAAAATTCATAATCAATTGAAATCCTTGAAAATCTGGCAACAACGACGCAATAATAATCCCAAATGAGGTAAAAAGAAAGCTGAGCACGACCATAAACAGCACTGCTAACGGCAAAGAAATCACGGTCGAAAAATCAATCCCCACAAACAAACACAGCACCAAGACGAGCAAGCCTTGAAAAAGTCCCGTGGTTGCTCCTCCAAGCATCCTTCCAATCATAATGCCAATCCTCCTTGTCGGAGAGACAAGAATTTCTTTCATAAATCAGAATTCTCTATCTCGAATAATATCAATTCCTGACATCAAAGAGGACATCATCGTCGTAATCGCGATAATCCCTCCAGAAAGAAAAGGCAAATATTCCCCCTGCCCTGCTTGAGAGAAAATGCCTGAAAATCCTGCTGAAAATGCGAACAACATCAACAACGGTTGTCCTAATGCTCCAATCAGTCTGGATTTTTTTCTGAAAAATTTTTTCACCTGCCTCCATCGGAGGATATAGATTGCTCTGAACATTAATAATAATGAAGAAAAATAAAACTGTTATTTCTTTCTATTCGCTCTCATTCTTGCTTTGTTTCCGTCGGCATCAGAAAGGAGTTCTTCACGGATATCTCTTCCTGTCATTGCAATAAAGACTTCATCTAATGTCTGCTTTCCTGTCTTTTCTTTTAATTCTGCTAATGTCCCTATTACCTGAATTTTTCCGTGGTCAATGACTGCAATTCTGTCGGCGATTTTCTCTACTTCGTCCATATAGTGAGTCGTTAGAAAAATGGTTAATCCCTCTTCTTGATTGATTTTCTGTAGGTATTCCCAGATATGGATTCTGCTTTGCGGGTCCAGTCCAACGGTCGGCTCGTCAAGATACAAAATCTTGGGATGATGTAAAAGTCCTCTCGCAATTTCAAGTCTCCTCTTCATCCCACCAGAATACTGTTTTACAATTCTGTCCTTGAAATCTCGGAGTTCTACGAATTCCATCAGCCTTTTTATCTCTGCTTCTTGGCTCGCACGAGGAATGCCATAAAGCATCGCGTGGAAATACATATTTTCCCATCCAGTCAATTCATCATCTAAACTAGAATCCTGAAACACAATACCGAATGTCCTTCTAACGGCGTCTTGGTCGGAAATATCATTTCCATCAATTTTCACCTCTCCAGAAGTCTTATCTAACATCGTAGTCAGCACCTTGATAGTCGTCGATTTTCCTGCTCCATTCGGTCAAAGAAAAGCAAAAATTTCTCACGTTTGAACTTCAAAAGAAATATCGTCTACTGCAGTAAATTCACCGTATTTTTTAGTCAGGTGATGAATAGAAATGATAGGAGGCATTTATGATGAGAAAAATAAAATACTGCATTGCATAATATGAAAACGAAGGAGAGATGCAAGGGATTATTAACACTTTCTTATATACATTTTTAAAAAGCAGACTATCAATAGCGATATTCTGCTTTTTACGTTTGACTTAGAAATCTCGATTTGCTACAAGCTCCTGACAAGCAAGTTTGATGACTTCATTTTTGTTCGTCTGGGAACAGGAGGTGATGAGGTCGAAAATGAACGTTTTCCACTTCTCATTTCCAATCAGGTAAATGCGAGCAACAAGCGGTCTGAGCAAGTTCACTTTCTTCGCTACATCTTCTGCTAAGTCTGCAGTGGTTCAACAGGTTTTGTCGTAGTAGGAAGCGGAGAAGTCGCCACTTGGACAAGTATCTTTGGAGAGAGAAGCTCCACCTCAACCTCAACCAGAAGAAGTGGGAGTGGTTGGATTTGTGGTTGGAGGAATAACAGGAGGAACAACTGTTGGGTCAGGAAGGATGATAAAGTCTTCATCTACCAATACACCACCTTCAAAGCCTACACGTAAAGTATGAGTACCTGCTGAAAGGGTATTGAGATAGCCAGCGTTTAGACTAATAGTTGTGCTTCCAGAAATTGCTTCGTAGGCAGAAGTTGCAAGTTGTATGTTATCTACTTTTACTACATTAGTAAATTCATCAAAGTATTTATCTATTCGTAATGTGAGAGTTCAGCTTGTTCAAAGCGTATGTTCATTTCTGTTTGTTCAAGTGAACTGATGAAGAGGAGTAATTTCAGCCAATAAAACAGTTTTCATAGCTTCTCACCAAAATTCACCCAACTGAATATATGCTTGTGGTCTTGGATGAATTTTGTCTATCAATGCACTTCCAGGAGTTGCTGTTTCTTGTTGCTCAAACCATTCATAAGCATTTCTATCCCCACCTAACACAAAACCACTATTTTCAGCTACCAACTCTTGAATAACTGAATGGTATGCCTGTATTTTTGTATTATCAGTATATCCATAAGTGCTATAAATAGGACTACTGATAATCACGTGTTTAATAGGAGCATTATTTTTCAAAGTATCAATAATGGTTTGCATATTGATTTTATAATCTTCTCCTGAAATTCCCCCATAGAGATTAGCATCGTTAGCCCCCAAAAAAATATGAACAATATCTACACCAGCATTATTAAACATAGTGAGAGCATTGGTCATCATATTATTATAGTCATTTGCCCAACTGCTAGTAGCACTACCATTTTGACCAGCATTAGCAATAGAAAATCCTGCACCCATATACGCAAGTGCTGCATATATTCCCATTGGATTAACATTTATTGAATCTCCCACAAAACCAATGGTAGTAGCATATGGTAAAACTGTTATATTTTGTGTGAGAGTGGTACTATCATTAGCGGTAGCAGTAATAACCGTAGCCCCAGCAATTACAGGAGTATAGGTAGCAGTAGCAGTATACTTATTTCCAGCGTCTAGAGTTACGGTAGTAGGAGTAAACACACCACCTTTATCGTCAGTCAGCGTTATTGTACTCTCTTTCTCATCAAATAAAGTGAAAGTTACGGTATCAGATGTCTGTACAATATCTTTATCGACAGTAATAGCAAAAGGCATACTAGTAGTGTAAAGGGTTACTGCATCAAACGCTACACCACGAATATCATCTAAACTCGTATCACGACCACCAATACCCCATTTACCAGCAGTTTGAAGTTCTGTGGTACTATCATCATATGTAGTCGTCTTGATGATTGCAGCATTCAAATCTCCATCATAGACCGTAAAAGTAAGTCTACTAGAAGTCTCGTCAATACTTTCTACAATAAATTCTGTGGTAATATAGGGAGAAGTAATATCACTTGCGGTAAAAGCCTCATAGGTTTGAGAAATTGGATTAGCACTACCCACATCATCAGCTATTGCTATATTTATATATCCTGCACCGTCGCCGTTAATCATAATACCAGCACGATAATCTTTTGAATTAGTCGAACGAGAAATATTGGTATAGTAATTACTTGATAGCCCTGTTGCTTGAAGTTGAATTGTTACTACTATCTTACCATCTTTATAGGGTGTTTTATAGTACATTCAACACCCAGCCCAATCGCTGACTCCTCATACTGCGTCACATTCTCGCAATTTATATTGTCCAGCATACACACCCTCACCAACAATTTGCCAATTTGCATTAGTGATAGGGTTCGGACTCCAACCAACACTTGGACTTACTCAATTAAAATCTTCACTGACAACGGGTAGGTAGGTTGTCGTTGCATATACGCTTGGCACATTGTTTCATAAGAAACATAATCCTAAAAATCAGACTACTAAAAGGTTGATTTTCCATTGATTACGAAAGGGTAATCGCCTTTGTCTGTGTGTTGTTTTCCTCATTGTGAAATTTGGTAAAAAGTAAAAAGGGTATGTACTAGCATACAACCCGTTTACTGTAAGAAGTCCAAAGAAGAAGAGGACATTTTACGGTTCACGGGAGTTTGCTTAATACTACCCACAAAAAATCTATGAGAGGACATTTTGCGTGTGAACCGCAAAACGCCTACTTTTTCTCATAAAAAAAACTTTCTAGGGTAATATTAAGCACCTGCAATATACCCTTGTGAAAATGAATTGCAAGTGAAAATAAAAAAAATGTATATGTTGCTGTTTGGAAAGGTTTTATGTTGCTGTTTGGAAAGGGACAAGCCCTTTCCCTACATAACATAATTGGTTTGATGGGAACTATCTTTTTACATACATTTTATCCTCTGCCCATTTTTTGGGGTTGTTCTGGATGTATCGTTTGATATTTTCATACTCTTTTTCATTACGGATAATATGGTCGTGATAACTAGATTGTCGTCAAAACAATATTCCTTTTCTACAACATCTCATAGATACAGCTGCTTTCCATCATCAAATAATGGATCATAAGGTTTGGTTGGTGATGTTTGCTGGTTGAATGGGGGTTGGACTAACAGCTTCTTCACTCAGAATATGTTGCGTCGGTTCTTTGTTTGAAATATGTTGTGTTGGGGTTTTATTCGGAATGTGTTGTGTTGGGGTTTTATTCGGAAGAGGACAAGCCTCATCCCTACATATGTTGATGTTGTTATTATCGGTTTCACCAACACACAACAACAAATGTATATGGTTGGGCATAATGATATACTCGTGCATATCCACAGATGGTCTTTTCTGCAACATAAGGTGTAATTCTTCATCACAAAATATCCCAATTTCATCCAACACCATTTTCTCGTTGACAACCTTACCAAAATATTCTTCGTGATTTTGAGTACAAACCGTAACAAAATATACACCAGCAGAGGTATAGTCATATCGATTGGCACGAGGTTTTTTGCGATTAAGTAATTCTTGCATAACAAAATAATAGAAAATTCAGCAACAAATACAACATCAAAAAATACAATACCAAAAAACATCACACCAAAAAAAACACATAATCGTGTAGGGAAAGGGCTTGTCCCTTTCCAAATTTCCGAATTTCCAAATACCATAAAACATTTCCGAATTTCCAAATACCATAAAACATTTCCGAATTTCCAAATACCATAAAACGTTTCCGAATTTCCAAATACCATAAAACGTTTCCGAATTTCCAAATAATTGTCCCTTTCCAAATCTCAAAATACCATAAAACTTCTCCGAATGGTACAAAACCAAATTCTCCGAATATCCCCCAACCTTATCTCAACAGCACGCCACAATAAAAGCCCCTCACATCTCTGCAAGGAGCCTAAAACATCTTACGCATCAATCACTTCACCCTCCACCGGTCAATCAGTCGGCTTTTTACTTGCCTTCATCAAATCCTCTGGCGTGAAGCCTTCTGGTGGCGGTGGAACATCACCTCCAGCAGTCTGAGCATACTTCTTAAACAGTGGCTCACTCTCTTTCTGCAACCTGTCCGTCTCATTCTTCACCTCTTCAACAGTCGCGTCTTCCTTATCCTTCACCGCCTTTCCATCTGCAACCAGCTTACTAATCAGCTCCTTATCTTCATCGCTAATCGTCTCCTTGAACTCCTGACCAAGCCCTTCAATGGCATAAATCAAGGTTTCCAATCAGTTTTTTGCTTCTATTACTTCTTTTCTCTTCTTGTCTTCTTCTGCGAATTTCTCTGCATCAGCTTTCGCATTAGCGATTTCTTCATCGGAGATATTCGTGGAACCCTGAATTTGTACAGATTGTTGCTTTCCAGTGGATTTCTCCTGAGCAGTTACGTTCAAGATACCATTCGCATCAATATCAAACGTCACCTCAATTTGTGGCGTTCCTCTCCTCATCGGTGGGATTCCTTCAAGGTTGAACATTCCGAGCGATTTATTATCACGAGCAAATTGCCTTTCTCCTTGCGTTACGTGCACCGTTACAGCAGTTTGATTGTCGGAAGCTGTCGTGTAAATATTAGACTTCTTCGCAGGAATAGTAGTATTACGAGGTATCATCACGTGAGCTAGTCAGCCTTCTACTTCTACTGCTAAAGAAAGCGGAGTCACATCGAGGAGCAGAATATCTTTCACGTCTCCCTGGATAATTCCCGCTTGGATAGCTGCCCCTTGAGCAACGCTTTCATCAGGGTTGACCGTAGCTTTTGGCTCTTTTCCACACACCTTTTTCACGATAGCCGGCACTTGAGGCATTCTCGTAGAACCTCCCACCAAAATAATCTCGTGAATATCTGCATTTTTCAGCCCACTATCTTGCATCGCTTTACTCACTGGTTCTTCACATCTTTTAAATAAGTCTGAACATAAACTTTCAAATTTCGCCCTCGTCAAGGTGGCTTCGAGATTTTTCGGTGTCCCGTCTGCTCCTTGAGTGATGAAAGGAATAGAAATTTCCACTCTTTCCATCGTAGAAAGCTGCTTTTTAGCCTTTTCTGCTTCATCTTTAATTCTCTGCATCGCCATAGCGTTTTCGTGCAGGTCAAGCCCTTCTTTCGATTTGAACTCATCAACAAGATATTCCATAATCCTTTGGTCCCAGTCAGCACCTCCAAGTTGGGTATCTCCAGAGGTTGAAAGCACTTGAAAGGTCCCTTCAGAAGAGATTTCTAGCACTGTCACATCAAACGTCCCTCCTCCCAGGTCAAAGACAACGATAGTTTCATTTTTCTCTTTCCCTTCTCCATAAGCGAGAGCTGCTGCCGTTGGTTCATTGATGATTCTTTCAACCTTCAAACCTGCGATTTCTCCGGCTGCTTTGGTGGCATTTCTTTGAGAGTCGTTGAAGTAGGCAGGAACCGTAATCACCGCTTGACTCACTGTCTCCCCGAGATATTTTTCAGCATCTTCTTTGAGTTTTTTCAAAATGAAGGCAGAAATCTGTTCGGGTTTATAGTCTTTCCCATCAACCATGATGAGAACACCGCCATCTTTTCCTTCTTTGGTTTCATAGGGCATTTTTTTCAGTTCAGCTTTCACTTCGCTGTATTTTCTTCCAATCCATCTTTTCACTTCATAAACCACATTTTTTGGCTCCAAGATAGCCTTTCTTTTCGCGAGGTCTCCAACGAGGAGTTCATCGCCTTTGATGTAAACGATAGAAGGAGTGGTTCTATTTCCTTCTGCATTTGCGATAACTTCGGATTTGTCTCCGATGAGGCAGGAAACACAACTATTCGTGGTTCCTAAGTCAATTCAGATTACTTTTGCCATTGTTGAGTAGTATAAAAGGATAAAAAAAGTATCACCAAATTTTTAACGGTGCTATATTAGAGATTTTTTTTTCAAATGCAAGAGAATTATCACTTTTTTTACTTTGGTGCTATTTTGAAGGATAGTAAATAACAAAAAGACCTCATTTTACAAGGTCTCTACTAATTTTTCCAGAGTAATATCTGCTTGTATCAAAATACTTTTCAGAGTTCAAATTGCTAATGCTTCGTACATTGGGATAATAACCGTCTTTTTTATCTCTTCTTCAACTCTACAAATCTTTACATGACTTCCTTTCTGAGACACAAAAGTGAACCCTAACGCTAACAAGCAATTCATAACTTATTTTCCTGATAATATGGGGTATTTTCTTGTCATGGAAGGCTGATTTGTAAGGTAGATAAAAAGATGTTGCTTGTCTCAGAGATTGCATATTCTGGTTCATCTTCATAGTATAATTCCAACGCTTCCTTAAGGTTCGCTATTGCCTCATCCATCGTTTTCCCCTGAGAAGTAATAGTATTATCAATACATTTAGCAACATATAAATCACCTTCTTTCATAATTGCAATATTGAAAACAACAGTCATAATATCCATTTGTTATGGAAATAAAGCGATTGTAGTATACGAGTTTTTTCAGAGAAATCAAGCGATAGATGTTTTTTTGGATACGGTACCAACATATAAAATCTGAATTGCAAGCAAATTACCACTTTTTTATATAAGTGCTATGAGGGAGGAAAGAATGAAAAAAGGCTGAATGAAAAAACTTGCAAGGCTAACCTTACAAGTTCTATTAAGTTTGTAGTCCCCCATCATTTTTTTATTTTACCTTACTCATTAGCACTATATACTCCCACATATGGCAAATTGCGGTATTGTTCATCACAATCAAAACCATAGCCAACTACGAACACGTCCTTAATCACCTTTCCGACGTAGTCCGGTTGAAAGGGTTTTGTCCTTCTGGAAGGTTTATCTAACAGGGAGACAACTTTCAGACTTTTTGGCTGTTTTCCTTGGAGAAAAGCACAAACATTTACCATTGTAGTCCCTGTATCAATAATATCTTCCACAAGGAGGACTTCGCGGTCTGTGATGGGGATATCGGTATCAAGTTCTAGATGGATATTTCCGTTGGAAGCAATCCCCGTATAACTACGGATTTTCATATAGGATATTTCTACGGGAAGGGAAATCTGTCTAGATAAATCAGAAAGGAAAGGCTGACATCCTTTGAGAATTCCTACGAGTAAAAGGTTTTTCCCTGCGTAGTCGTGAGAAATTTGTTGACCAAGCTGAGCACAGAGGGTCTGCAGTTCTGCTGCTGAGATGAGCGGAGTAATAGGCATTTGGAAAATGGGTTGTATAACTAAAAGGAAAAACCGCCCGATAAGGAACGGTCTTTGTAGAGAAACTGATGATTTACTTTTTTAGACTTTCTCAGAACCCTTTGACGGCTTCCAAGATTTCTACTGGGAGCATTCGGACGGTCGTATTGCTTTGGTCTGAAGAAATATCGTTGATAGACTGCAACGTACGTAAATGCAAGGCACCTGGAGTTTCAGCCAGCGTTTTAGCTGCCTCTTGAAGATTTTTGGCAGAAGCGAGTTCTCCTTCAGAGGTAATTATTTTTGCTCTTTTTTCTCTTTCTGCTTCGGCTTGTTTTCCGATGGTTCTCTGCAGGTCGACTGGGATGTTGATGTCTTTGAGTTCTACCGACATTACTTCCACTCCTCGGGCATCAGATTTTTCGTCTACGATGGCTTTGATTTTATGGCTTGCTTCTTCTCTTTTTGCGAGGAGTTCGTCAAGTTCAAATTGTCCGACAATATTTCTCATCGTCGTTTGGGCGAATTGGGTCATCGCGTAGTCTAGATATTTTACGTTGATTACTGCTTTATGAGCGTCTTCTTCTCTGATTTTATAATAGATTACTGCGTTGATGGTGCAAGAAATGTTGTCTTTGGTCATTGCTTCTTGACTAGGGACATCTACAGCTTTTTCTCTGACATCTACGGTAGTGGTTGTCTGGATAAAAGGGATGACAAAATTTAGTCCTGGATTTAGGATGTAAGAATACTTCCCGAGGGTAAAGACGACTTTTCTTTCGTACTGTTTCACAATCTTAATCATTGTGCAGACAAGAATGAAGACGATCACCAGAATGGTTCAAAGAAGTGGAGACATTGTAGAGAGGGATAAAAAATAAAAGATATTCTGAAGTATAGGGAATTCTCCCTAAAGGTCAAATCTTTTTTTAAGAAAATTTTTGGATTTTGGCTTGAAACATTGTACGACTTTCTTATACTTCGTTTCAGCTTTATTCTTTTACTTTACTGACCTATGATTATTAGAAAAGCAACTTTAGCAGATGTCGAAGCCATTCGAAATCTTGGAAATGTTACAAAAGAATTTGCAACTTCAGAGGGGATAGTAATTTTCCGACCCAAAGAAGTTATAACAAATTGCATCGACAAAGATAATGTTATTCTTCTTGTGGCCGAAGAAGATGGAGTCATTGGGTTTATGTTGGCAAATCTTAATCATTCTCTTAAAAAAGCTGAACTTGAAAACTTGGTAGTTTGTGAAGAGCAAAGACATCAATGAGTTGGTAGCAGACTCGTAGAAACAATGCTAGAAGAAATAAAAAAGTTTAATATAGAAAATGTCGTTGGTTTGACCAATACGCTGGTGCAATTTCTTCAGAGGTTTGGTTTTCAAAAATGAAATGCTTTTGTCTGGATGGATTTGGCGTTATCAAACACCTTCAAAAGATAACTCAGTTTCTATGCCACCAAAAAACTATGCATTCATAGACGGACAAAACTTAAACTTAGGGATAAAATCTCAAGGTTTTGAGGTTGATTACCGTAATTATCAGCGGAGATGGAGATTTTCATTATTTGATTGAATTTTTGTTGGAGAAAGATAAACTTCTTCTACTGATGGTACCGAATAAGAAATTCTCTGGATTACTTAAAAAATTCTTCAAACATATCGTCATAATCGCCAATTCGTGTATTGAGAAAATTAAACAAGATAATAAAAAATAAAAGCAGGACCCGGTATTCGGTCGAAACCTTAAACCTTCCTGCTAATGTTGATGTATACAGTATACTCAAAAAAAAATAAAAAATCAACCTTTTTTACTCTGTATTATAATACTTATGAAAAAAACTGTTCTCATCACTGGATGAAGTCGTTGAATTTGAAGGGCTACGGCAATAGAATTTGCCAAAAAAGAAGATATATATATTGTTATTAACTATTTCGAACATAAAACAGAAGCAGAAATACTCAAATCCGAATTGGAACAATTCAATGCGGAAGTTTTATTGGTACAAGCGGATGTTAGCTCTGAGACTCAGTGCAATGCGATGATTGAAAAAGTGATGTCCACCTTCAAAAGAATTGATGTATTGGTAAATAATGCAGGAATTGTCTTTGATAAAGAATTTGAAGAGAGAACTGTGGAAGATTGGAAAAGAACATTGGATGTGAATTTAATTTGACCCTTTATTATGGCAAAGTTAGTTGGAAAAATTATGAAAGAACAACAATCTTGAACTATTATTAACATCGCTTCTACAAACGGAATAGGAAATGGTGGGTATCCAACAAGTATAGATTATGATGCTTCAAAGGCAGGAATCATAAGTCTTACAAAAAATCTTGCAATTCAATTCGCCCCTATTCGTGTAAATGCAGTTGCTCCTGGACGAATAAATACCGATATGAATAAAGATATTCCTTTCGAGTTTATACAAAAAGAAGCAGATAGTATCTTATTGAAAAGATTTTGAGAACCTGAGGAAATTGCAAAAGTAATTAGATTTCTTGCCTCTGATGATGCAAGTTATATTAACGGAGAAACTATTATTGTAAATTGATGATATTGCTAATCATTCTGCCTTTTATCCCTTCTTATTTATACAACAATGAAATACATCTCGCCACTCATCAAAAAGTACATCTCGGTGAACGATACCCCGGAAAACATCGCCAACAACCTCATCTTGAAGACCGTCGAAATCGAGGAAATTATCAAACGTGAACTTCCTCCCACCATTGTCATAGGAAAAATCTTGAAAGCTGAACCGCATCCCGACAGCGACCATATGAACGTCTGCCAAGTCGACTGCGGAAGCAAAGGACAATTTCAAATCGTCTGCGGAGCGAATAATGTCGCTGATGGACTCTTCGTGCCGGTCGCTCTAGAAGGAACCGTCTTTGAAAAAGCAGGCATTACCATTGCAAAAAGAACCCTTCGTGGTATGGACAGCAACGGAATGATTTGCTCGAAATCCGAACTTGGCATCAACGAAGACACCGACCAGCCTTGGATTTGGGATTTGCAGCAAGATGTAGAAGTGGATGATACGGATTTGTGAATTCCCCTAGCAGAAAAGTTTGAACGATTGAATGCTTTTATCTTGGATGTGGACAATAAGGGACTGACGAATAGACCTGATTTGACGGGACATTTTGGGGTTGCTCGGGAGCTGAACGCAATGTATTTCCCACACGGAAATATCAATTACAGTAAACTTCCCGACTACCAAAAGCAGTTTGCGACTACCAATATTTTCGACCTCTTGGAACATACCGAAAAAAAGGGAAAAAAGCAGATTATTGCCGAAACGCAGGGATTGAACAACTACATTTTGCTTGAAATCAACAATATCGAGGTAAAGAAGTCAGACTTTTTTATGCGTTTGCAGACCTTGGATTTAGGAAGTTCGCCGATTAATAATTGGGTAGATTTTTCTAATCTGTTTATGAATATTTCTGGTCATCCCGTGCATTTCTTTGACGCGGAGAAAGTGGAGGGAAATATCATCGTGAGAAATGCAAAAGAAGGTGAAGAATTTACTGACCTCTTCGGGAAAACGCACCAACTCCTCCCGCAAGACATTGTCATTGCAGATGAGAAGAAAGCTCTTTGTCTCGGAGGAGTAATGGGAGGGTTGAATAGCGGAATTACGGAAGAGACAAAAAATATTCTGATTGAAATCGCAAATTTTGACCCAGTTCGCCTGAGGAAAACGGGAGTTCGTTTAGGATTGAGGACGGATAGCGAATTGAGGAATGAGAAAAATATCAATCCAACCTACTCCTTGTACTGCCTTTTATTGCTGTTGGATGAGCTGAACTACTACAAGAAAGGGCTTTGAAACTTTGAAATTGGAGGGCTGAGCTATTATTTGAAGGAGGGATTACATCCGATAGCAGCAAAGAATATTACAGTTGATTGGGCGAAGATGGAGAAGTTTATTTTTGGGGAGTAGGAAAGGAAATCAGATTTTTAGTCCTTTAGTATACAAGTATGCAACAAATTATTCACATTCACGGCGGAGAAGTCTTCCCTGATGAGACAGCTTTTCTCGCTTATCTTCAACAAAATGAGTATAATCCGTTTGAAGCATTAGAAAAGAAAAGGCGGAGAAACTGGCTCAGGGAACAATTAGCCACTACTCATCAAGTTTTCTTGCCAGATATGCCTAATTCGTGGAATGCAAGTTATAAAGCACGAAAAATCTGGTTTGAAAAGCTTTTCCCTTATCTAAATGATGAAGGGATAATTTTAAGTGGAAATTCACTTTGAACGATTTTTTTGTTGAAGTATCTGACGGAAAATGCCTTTCTGAAAAAAATTACTCAGCTTCATTTGGTTGGAATAGTACTTGATGAGCAAGGTTTGTCAGAAGATGATCATTATTTGGGAGATTTCCTTTTCGATATTGAAAAGATTCCAACTATCACGAAACAAGTGCAAAAAGTTTTTATCTACCATTCCAAGGATGATGAAACTTGTCCCTATACTCACGCAGAAAGACTAGCAAAACTGCTTCCAAATGCAGAATTTTTAACTTTTGAAGAGAGAGGACATTTTATGCAAGCAGAATTTCCAGAACTCCTAGAAAACATCCTCAAGTAAACCAGCTTCTTATCTGGGAAGGAAATCTTGATTTTCATACCCATACCCGTATACTTATTGCAGATTTATTTTTCTCTTTTATAATGCACTTTCCCAATCATCCTTCGTGTTTTTATGTGTGGAACAGTTGAAAATATGAAGAATGATTTCAGATGGTACAAATTCACTCAATCCGACTACCTTGGGACTACTAAATTTTTTAGCTCTTTTATCATCCAATTATGATTGTCATTAAAAAAATCGAATGAACAAACATTACTATGAATAAGGAGGATATGGCAAGATTTAGACAATTCAAAGAATGAATTAAAAATCTCGCTAATTCAGAGGCAAAACAAGCCATCATTACTTTGCAACATGCTTCAAAAGAAACAAAAGTTGTACTTCTCCTCACAATAGAAGAGCTCCTTTTTTGTTTGGAATCCAATCTTGATTGAAAAAATTCTCTGAAAGGAGTCCGTAACGAAACAAGCCATAACAGAACAGGAGAAAATATTTTAAGTAAGATATTACACGATATAGAAAACACATATGGGACACTTTCTCATATAGAAGTTTTGCCGATACCTTATTTTTATTTAGAAGAAATTCATTTAAGAAGTCTGAATTTTTGGAAAACAATACAATTTTCACAAGCGAAAGATATTACTAATCATATATATATGGTATTCTATCAATGAGATGTACTAAAAAAATATAAATTAGAACATAACCTATTGTATGATACAGAGAATCCTGAACATACTTTCCAGATTCCAGATACGATTCCTCACGACAGGCAAGAAAAAATATATATTATGTGAAACCTTGAAAAAGAACTTTGAACTTTTATACAAGCATATAAACAATCGTAATTTAGACTTTTTAATTGCTTAGTTTCCTCATTTTTCTAGGAGAAATATTTTTTATGTAAGATTTTTAGTTATTCAGTATTTCCTTGATTTTTGTATCCATACCTGTATATTTATTTCAGATTTATCTTTCTCTTTTATAATGCACTTTCCCAAAGGACTTTTTCGAGATGCTGACGAAACCAGATTTGACTATGAAAAGCACGCTGGACAGATAATCCCTCGTGTTTTTATGCGTGGCACGGTCGAAGATATGAAAGAAATGCTGCGTTATTACGGGAAGAAAAGAGTGAAATGGGACTTTTTAATTTCTCTTTACCATAATGCCAAAAACCAACCTTCAAAAACCACCTTCTGTCATCATCTACCAAGCACCAAACGGAGCAATTGAACTCAAAGGAGATTTTGAAAAAGAAACTGTACGAGCAAATCGTATGCAAATGTCTGAAATGTTTGGAGTTAATCCCCAAGCCATTTCTAAGCATATTCACAACCTCTATAAAGAAGAAGAACTCGTAAAGGAGGCAACTAGTTCCAAAATGGAACTAGTTCAAGAAGAGGCTTGAAGATTAGTAAAAAGAAATATAGATTACTACAATTTAGATGTTTTGATTGCTGTAGGATACCGTATCAATTCAGTTGTGGGGACAAGATTTCGTCAACGAGCTACTCAAACCCTCAAAGACCACATCACAAAAGGCTACACTATCAACCCACTTTTGCTCCAAAAACATTACAACCTTTTCATACAAGCCTTAGATGAAGTAAAAAGGCTGGCTCATAATCAGGATTTTTCTACTGATGAAATTTTGGAACTTGTAAAACTCTTCGGACAAACCCGATTGAGTATTGATGCCTTTGATAGAGGGAAAATTATCACTAACAAACAAACTCAAAAAACCGTGCAAGTACAGGCAAAAGAACTCTATACTGATTTGCTTAGACTTAAAGCTGATTTACTCACCAGAGACGAAGCAACAGACTTTTTTGCACAAGAAAGAGAAAGCTGAGAGTTTGAGGGGATTTTCTGAAATGTCTTCCAATCAGCTTTTGGTGAAGATGTGTATCCAAGTATTGAAAGTAAAGCTGCTCACTTACTCTACTTTATTGTAAAAAATCATCCATTTGTAGATGGGAATAAAAGAAGTGGGGCTTTCGCCTTCATTCGATTACTTCAAAAGGCAAAAATTCCTTTCAAAGATAAAATCACTCCGGAGGCTTTGACCATTCTTACTCTTTTGATAGCGACAAGTAATCCGAAAGATAAGGAGAAATTGATTGATTTGGTTATTATGCTCTTGGGAGAAAATAACCAAGAATAATTCAGCCTTTTTTATTTTTTTTCCCCATATCTCATGCCTTCCCTCTCAGACCTTATCAATGCTAACATCAACCAATTCAATCTCCTGCCTTCTTCGCTTCCCGTAGGTTTTTCTCCGCAGAGACTTGCAGAAATGGATAAGATTGCCGATGAATTGGAAGGGACTAAAAACGGAGAATTTTTCTTTACATTGATAGAAGCAAACGTAAGTACTGACGAATTACAACGTCAACCACGAACCTATCGTAATCCAGAGATGATTACTTTTATAGAAATGCGGTATGACCTTTCACAATATCAATGTGATGAAGTTATCGAAATAGCGGAAAAACTTCACAAGAAAGTAAAAATTCCTGTAAAGGAACTCGTAAATATGCGATTACGCGTGATTGCAGATGGGTATATCCTTATGATGACGCAGATAGAAGATGATATGAATTACGATATGGTCAAGAAATTCACCTATAACAAAAAGAACTCAAAAACTGACCATAACAGTAATCTTGCACTCCTTGATGCTACTTCTATCAAGAAGAAATATCAGTTTTATGAAGAGTATCTTGAGAAAATTTTGCGGATGAAACCTCTAACCAAAAAACAAAAAGCTGAAATCATTGAAGATATTAAAAAGTCCCGTTCCCGATTCCTATTTTTGAAAGAAGAATGAGAACATTTTCCCCGTGTAACCCATAGAGTTTCAGTCAGAATTTCTCATAAATATCAATACTACTATTCTTTGGAAATTGCTAGAAGACGGCTTGCATACAACGATGAAGAACCCACAGAAATATTGCTTGAATGCTATCATATGCCATTGATTGACGCAAGTATTTTTGATACGAAAGGAGTGAGAGTCATTCAAGAGATTTTCCATCTCTTTGGAAAGTGTAATGTTACTTTGAACACAACTCCTTGGAACTACCGTAGAGGACTCTGAATTTATCTCATTATTGCTTTTGCTCTGGAGCGGAATTGACCATCTAAGTGGACTTTTACGGGGATAGAAGACTATATGGAGATGATAGCATCGGATAAAACTTTATATGAGAAGTTTTTACAAAGTTTCGATAATTTGAATCAAGAATGTTTAGAATGGCATCCAGAACTCATCAATCCCCAAATTCCAGAGAGTATCTTTTTTGCTCATTATACAAAAGTGAAATTTACCAAAGAAGATTATAGAAATCGGGATGGCTTATTAATGAGTATGAACAACACCTATTTCTTTGAGAAGTATCAAAAAGCATTGTCTCGTCATAAGGATTTTTTTAGGTATAAATTCAATACTCTTTGCTTGAAGCAAGGAAAACTAACGGATAAAGTGAGATATGCTGATTATCTTACTCCCCAGCAATTTCACCACTATGAGCAGAAAATAGAAAAAATTTATCAAGCAGGAATTGTACTCGTAAACAGCGAATATCCAGCAAGTGAAGTTGAGGCAAAACTAGGAATGTTACAGAGAAATAAGGAATCCTTTTTGAAACTATGTGAAAGCAAATTGAAAAAGTAATGATAGGTCTACCTATAGGGTTACCTTTGAGAAAGAGAAAAAAAGTCTGATTTTTAACTCTATTATCTTACTACCTATGAAAAATGAAATAAACATCGTTAAGTCAGAAATTCCGAATATTTCACCTGCAACAATTGAAGACACGAACAAAGAGGTAAAAATATTCAACGAGTTGCATTAAGAATGCACAAAGATGGGAAAAGATTAGAAAATGGGACGCATTTCATCGCACTCCCCGCCAAGGTTCGCTCAAAAGAAAAACTGATGCTCAGAGATGCGGTTGATGTGTCGTTTGAGATAAGACAACGTGCTTAATCACAATATCAGAGACAATATGACCTCTATGGAAATCCAGCTGACCCAAATGGCAGAAGCGGGAGCGAAAGAGATTATGGAGGGAAATAATGCTGAAGGATTTAATGAAGTCGGGGATTGCGTGGATAAATCCGTAGAAATTGTCAGAGAAACCAGAGAAAAATTTGAACTCGCTTCTAAAAAGAACTTCCTCTCTTCACAGAATAACCTGACGGAAAAACAGAAAGAGAAGAGAAAAAAGAAAAACTAACTATGTTTTATTTCTATTTTTTTGTAAAATATCTTTACTTTCCATTGACTTTATATAGTAAATAAATATAATCCAATCACTTTAATAAGTATTTTAATTTTTAATCCTTATTACTATGAGAGAAAGCGTAGATAATATAGATAAGAGAGAAAATTTCCTTCATTCTAATTCTTGAATTATTGCCGAACTTTTGGCGTATAATAAAAGACCAGAACCTCCATTAAACGAAAACTTAAGAAAGGGATTAGACAAAAAGAA
>JAITQZ010000117.1 GCA_031288635.1 Candidatus Peribacteria bacterium
TCTATCTCACTCATATTTATTTCCATCCTCTTTGCAAGTTTTATTCAGTTTCTGTAGTGAAAAGTTTTGCAGAGTTTCCATAAATAAATGTTAAACAAATAAAAAGTAATAAAAAATGAACAATATTTATCTTTTCGTGTTCTTAGTAGGAAAAATGGATAATATTCCTCTTTTCGGAATCACACTGTTTTTAGTCAGTAGTGTCCAAGAAAAATAGAAAAAAGTAGGTCTAAACAATCGCCAACAATTTACAAGAATTTTCTTTCTTTTTTCGTTTAGTTGGTACTTATAACCGATAGGAAAGTGGCAGATATGACGGCTTGTTATCATATGGTAGATGATATAAATAAATGAGATATTTTATTAGTAGATAGAGGATACCTAGACTATACACTGTCATTGCGATCCTGAGATGTTAAGGTTACGAAGGTGTTGATGTTGGAGTCAGATTTTTTTCGTTTGGTGATTTTTTGTTTATGAGATTTTTGTTGATCGGATGGTTTGATGAACCGTTCCTAACCTATATATTATGCCACTTTTCGACACCCTGTATAAAAATCTCCTTAAAAATTTGCATTCTCAGGGAAAATGAATATACTTGAATCGCATAAAACTTCATAACAACGACCTATTATTTGGTGTAGCACTTTTAATAATCGGACATTCGCCGTCAGAAAATTAAGCACTCTTGTTGCTTTAATCTGATGGCAATCCTTACTCAAATAGGGTCGTTATGTGGGTTTTATGCACCGCAACTAAGGGTGCTTTTTATAATGAAAGGGAATAAAAGGTTTCTTTGGGCGGAAAATGTGAAGCTTTTTATTCTTTTATATCTTCAACAATGGAAACATCCTCAGAGCAGAACAACACTGCCTCAAAAAAGCACAGAAATCGGAAACACCTCGGAACCAGCTTAGCATTAACGGGAGCTTTGACTTTCGGAGCAGGAAATGCTACTGCACAAACAACAACTACAGACACCGTCCCAAAATCAGACACTCCAGAACGAGTCCTGCCAACCGACACCGTTACCATTCAATCTTCCGAGACTAAACAGAAAGCAGAATCTCCAAACGGTGCATTTCTCAACCTTTACCAATGAATTGGGACAGGAACTAACAAATGACCCTTCTCAGCGACCAGAATTTCTGGAGGAGGAACCCTTTTTAAGAATGGGATATTGCAAACTAAGGTATTTGGATTTTATGATTTGGATGACAACCCTTTGACTTCATCAGGCTTTTGAAAATTGAAACTTACAAAGCAGGTCTACAAAGGTCTGAATATAGAAGGAGAATACACTTTTAGTGCAGGAAATAACAGTATGAAATATGGTATTTCGTATGCTGGACATGCTGGAAACGGAGGATATAAATTTACGCTTTTACCTGTTAGTCACAAAGGAAAAAATATTGATGTGATAATATCAGCCAGCCAAAAAATCGGAAAAAACGGGTCAGTAAATGCTTTCGTTGATGTAGATTTCCTAAACAAATCCTTTTATGGAGAAACAGAATATGTGCAAAGTTTAGGAGCAAATCTTGCTCTATTTGCACAAGCGAGATATGGAGGACTTATAAAAGAACCATTCGTGCAAGGAGTAGCGTGAATAAGACTTAATATTCACTAAATATACAATTACGAAGTTGAACAATTCTCTTGCCTTACAAACTTATTTCCCCATAATCCTATCAACTTACAATTTAACTGTGTTTATTTTACTGACAATTTAACTGTGTTGTAACATGTTTTTTTTGTAAATCATTTCAACAGATAGTTTTTTCGGTTGCATTTCCCGAGTGAATACATATACTCACCCCTGCAAATTAAACAACTGGGAGTGTAGCTTAGTCGGTAGAGCAGATCCCTCTGAAGGATAAGGTCCCGGGTTCGAATCCCGGCTCTCCCAAAGGTTTTCGTTGACAGCTTGACGAGAATTTTTTTTAGAGAAAAAACTTCACTGGCATTCTATCCTTAAAACGTTATACTTCCTACAATTAAATTTTTACCTTTCCCGATGTCTCAATGAAATCTGTTAAAGCTACTAAAATATTCCATACGCTTTCCCTCCTTTTACTCGGAATGTGTCTAGGAGCCTGACTTTTCCTTTTTTGCTATCGTGGCAACCTCCTCAAAGTGCTCACTATTCCTCAATCGATTGATTCCTCAGACTTTCATAGTAAACTGGATACCATCAACCAAATTCTCATTACAGAATATATTGCTCCCAACGAGCTTTCTGGACTCCAGTCTCAAATGCAGGAAAACGCTCTCAAATCCTACGTTGCAGGGATTGATGACCCGTATACCAATTACCTTACTGCCAAAGAAAATACGGATTTACTCAATATCCTCAAAGAAGATACCGGGATTAGTGGTATCGGAGCGGTAGTAGAAAAAAGGGATACCTACGTACAAATCGAGGAAATTATCAAAAATGGACCCGCATACAAAGCAGGACTCCTTCCCCTCGACAGAATTCTTTACATCGAAACCGGCAGTACCCAAGAACTTTCCACCACCGAAGCAGTAGAACGTATCAGAGGTCCACAAGGAACGGAAGTTAATCTGCTCATCCAGAGACAGACCAAAACCGGACATCTGGCGGAATTCACCGCAAAGATTACCAGAGACAAAATAGAACTCCCTTCAGTGATTGCAACACTCATTGAAGAGCAAGGAAAAAAAATCTGACTCTTCGAGATTTCAAGCATTTCAGACCATACGACCAAACTCTTCATCAATGAACTCCTAGAACTCTGACTCGAACAATTGGATGGACTTATTTTAGACCTTCGCGGAAATGGGGGAGGCTATTTAGAAGAAGCTTCAAAATTTCTAGGGCATTTCCTACCAAAAGGAGAACCTACCGTCCTGAGTGAATATAACGCTTTCGAACCTATCACCCTCAAATCCATAGGCAGAGGAGAATTAGCCAATATTCCAATGGTAATTCTCATTGACCAATTAACCGCTTCCGCCGGGGAAATCATAGCATTAACGCTCCAGGAAAAAGGTATTCCCATCGTGGGAATGCCCAGCTTTGGAAAAGGAACAATCCAGACTTTTACTGAGCTTTCTGATGGTTCTAGCTTGAAATACACTATCGGAAAACGGTTCTCTCCTCAGCACGTGAATGTAAATGGTACAGGAATTCTTCCTGATGTGGAAATACAACGGGAGTATGAACTCTATGCTAAAAAACAAATCGACAACCAATTAGAAAAAGCCAAAGAGGTGCTCTTTACTCTGATAAAGTAATCTAGGATGGTTGGACTGCTCTATTATGGAAGACTAGAAAAAGAAAAAGGATTTGATGCAGTGATAGAACTGATATCTACCCTGCCTCAAGCAGAATTTTTTATTTTCTGAACAGGAAGTTTGGAGATACAACTACTTCCTCTCACACAACAAGCAAACGTGCATTACTTTGGACGACAACCTTTGGAGAAAATCCAATCCTACCTTCCAAATATCGACTATTGCCTCATGCCATCCGAATGCTTAGAATCTTTCTGACTGTCAGCACTTAATGCCCTTTCCCGAGGTATTCCTGTAATAGGCTACAAAAAAGGCTGAGTAGAACCCTTTATTCTCCCAGAATATAATCTCTTCGCCTACAAAGGCACAACAACCGCGGAAAGAATTCTGCATAGTATTGAAAAATTAACCGTATCACACAATTCACCCCCCCCAAATTTCCAACAAACCATCCAACACCTCCTTGCACAATATACCCCAGAAATACGATATCAACAGTTTTTGAAACTATGTGGCGACAAAATCCCCCACAAAATTGTGCTCGTTAGTGATTTCATCAATAAATTTGGAGGAATTGAAACTTACTTGCACGATGCAAAGTCCTTACTCGAAGCCCACGGTCATCACGTTCTCCTCCGAGGGGGAAAAATGCCAAAAGGAACGTTAGGGAGGATAAAAATGTGGCGAGGGCTCATTACTACTCCTTTCAATTTCTGGAGTGCTCGGAAGTTCAACCGCTTTCTCAAAAAAGAACAACCTGACTTAGTGCGATTTCATTCCTTATTACGTAATCTCTGACCAAATGTGGTTCGTGTCGCTAAGAAGAGAAACATAAAGAGTTGGATGATGTATCACGATTTTTGATATTTTTATCCTTTTCCTAGAAAACTTTTTTCCGTTGATGAGATAAAGACACCACTCACGTTACACCATTTTATGGCGAGTACAAAAAAGGAAAAACGAATAAGGAAACTTGCTACAAAATGTAAATATTTTCGGATGCAAGGATTAGTCCAAACCCTCAAAAAGCTGATTGACCTCCATCTCGTTCCCTCTCATTTTATGGAAAAGATACTGCAAGAAAGCTATGGAGTACCACAAGGGAAGGTAAAGACACTTCAGCATTTTTTACAGAAATAAAAAATCTAATATTATTGATTTTCAAATCAATATTGATAAAATATCACTATCTTTATCCTAAAAATACATATCATTAATGATGAACGACAAAAAAAGAAGCCTCTGACAATTCTTCACCAAAAACCATTTTCGATTGAAAAATCATATTATTGATTTTATTTTTACTATTCCTGCAAATATTGCTTTAGATCCTTTCGCAGGCAATGGTGATCTCCTATCAGTAGCACAAGAACTCTGATTTCAAAATACCAAAGGATTTGATATTGATGACTCTTTGCCTTGGGAAATTAACGATGGTCTGAAAGAAATCCCACAAATTCCGGACTCTTTTATTATTACTAATCCGCCCTATCTCACAAATTATAGTGCTTCCAGAAAACATCTTTATGATAATGTGAAACAATACTTTGAAATCTGCAAATATGACGACCTCTATCAATTAGCGATAGAAAAATGTATGAAAAGCAATGGGTATGGAGTGATGATTGTCCCAGAAACCTTTATCAATGCTTCATTTCCTAAAAATAGATTGCATAGCATTACCATCATTGAGGATTTGCTGTTCAATGATACGGAAAATCCTGTTTGTGTCATCTGTTTCGATCCTCACTATAAATCATTGAACGAAGTAGAAATCTATAAAAATGAACAATTTATAGGATATTTGGGAAATCTAGAAAGACTTAGAAAACAACCGAAAAAGCATATTAACATTAAATTTAATGCAATCAGCGGAAACATTGCTCTCAGGGCTATTGATACTACCAGAGCAAATAAGGGAATCCAGTTTATGAAGCCTGAAGAATTAGATTATGATTTGAATAATATTAAAGTTAGTTCCAGACTGATTACTCTTATCGATTTGCCTCTGGACCAACAATTAGTTGATCCGTTGATTAGTCAGTGCAATGAGATTTTACACGATTTCAGAACCAAGACAAATGATATTCTCCTTTCACCATTCAAAGGAAATAAGCAAAATTGAGAAAGAAGAAGAAGACTTGATTATCTAACAGCGAGAGCAATTATAGAAGAAGCTTATGAAACATTACATCCTCAGGTAACACTTTTTAGTTTATAAATCCATCTCTATGCTTGAGAATACAAAGCTCTTTGATGAATGTAGAGAACATCCAGAATCTTATTCTGATGAATTTTACACAAAGAAAAATAAGCTCGTAATTACCCAAAATAAAAAGCTGAATAAACTAATGCAGTCTAATAAAACGATTATTGAAAATATTTCTGCCTATAAAGTAGCGACCCAAGCAAAAAATATAAAAATGCAGGCCACTATTCTAAAAACCATTCTTCAAGAACTCTCAACGGAAGGAATTAATTTTAGCGAATTTGTGAATTATCGGGCAATAAAAGATTTCTCATATAGTGTGTACCAAAAAACTCTAAAAACTGATATTCTCAAAAAAGAATTTCTCAAACAAATGCTTCCAGAATTTATCAAAGAAAGGCATAACCTTTACCTCAATTATGGGTATTCATTCTCCACGCTTCAAACGGTTAGTGATTCCAAAGCACACAAAGGAAACGGGGGAACGGGAATCTTGAAAGTTATCCATCTTTTAGAGACGGTTGGATTACAACATTTTACCTCTGGAAATCTTAATGATTTTTTCAACCAGGATAGGATTTACTTGCTCCCAGATAAAACAGATAAAGAACTTTTTAGAACCATTATCAAGCATTTTAAAGTCAATTTTAAGCGGTCAAAAAATCACGAAAATAAGCAAACTGACTGCCTCTTCAAAATTAACGGAAAACTTTTTATTATGGAAAGTAAGCATATGAAAGAAGCTGGCGGAGGACAGGATAAACAAATGTCAGAAATCATTAACTTCATTTCGTATCAAGATAAGGAAGTCAGTTATATTTCCTTTTTGGATGGTGTATATTTCAATCTTCTCTCAGATGAAACAATCAAAAGTGGAAAGCCGTATGAACAAAGAAAAGCAATTTATACCTATCTAAAGAAGAATAAAACAAATTACTTTGTAAACACTTTTGGATTAGAAAAATTGTTGAAAACTATGACGAAATAAATACATTTCAATCTTAAAAGCACGAAATACTGTAATAAGGTAGTTCCCATGAACGATTAACATACCAATAATAAAATCTGCTTCCCTTCCAAAAGTTCCTGCACTTCGTCCTGCTCTTGCTTAGCCAAGGAGAGAAAGCTGATTTCATCTACCAACAGCATACTGCTTTCCTCTAAGTCATTCAGCATTTCCGGCGACTGGAGCAACTCTAGAGAAGAAAGCTTAACACCTCCCTTTTCCCACAATGGTCTCGTGCTAGAAATATCCCCAACAGCGAGAAATTCCTCCAACGAAATCTTTTCTAACAACAAATCATATCGAGCCTGAAAAATGAAGCCCATTCTATGATAGATAATCAACTGTTTATTCATATGATGAGCAATCACTTGCCCAATCGCAAGAAAAGACTGTCTTTCTTCTCCTTCTAAATTCAATAAATCCAAGAGAAGGTCAAAATGTTTGAGCATAGATTTTACATAGATAAAGAGATAAAAAAAGCTGATTAAGCAAACTCCCTAATTCCAGACAAGACTTCATATCCATCTGCTGTAATGAGTACCATATATTCCCACTGACTTCCCAAGTCTCCGTGATTGGTGTAAAGTCCTTCTCCGCCTCTTTCCTGATAAAAGTCGTCTGAGAGCACCGCGATAATCGGTTCAAAACACAGTATCATTCCGGGTTGGTACACCTGCTTTTTCATATCCTGATGTCCTCGATTAAAGACGTAAGGTTTCTCGTGTACATCAATCCCCACACCGTGTCCTGTGAGATGTTTCAAGACTTTGTATCCGTGTTGTTCGACTACCGTTTGTACCGTAGAGCCATAAGGAAACATCGCTTGACCGGGAACAATCGTTTCAATCCCTCTATCGAGAGCCTCTTTATTCACCGCTACCAAATCATAGGCTAAGGGATTGACCATTTCTCCTCCGATAACGACAGAAATTGCAGAATCAGAATAGCCTTTTTCATAAATCAATCCTGCGTCAATTTTCAGTAAATCTCCATTCTTCAACACATACTCATTCGGTTCCCCATGGACGACACAGTCGTTTACGCTGAGACAGACATTTGCAGGAAAATTATTGTAGTGTTTGAACGCTCCTTTCAAATTACGGGTCTTGATAAAATGCTCGGCGACAAATTCGAGTTCTATAGTAGCAATTCAGACTTTTGCTTTTTCTCTGAGCAGATACAAGAGTTCATTCAAATACTTCCCAGATTCACGAATAGCAGCAATCTGTTTCGGGGTTTTGATGAGAGATTGGTGGGACATAGCGTTTGTTGCTTATCAGTTAAAAAATTCCCTTAAAGAGATTCCCCAGCAAGTCTGCAAACAGAACTCCTCCATATAGGACAATAAATACTCCTACTACTCCATAAATCATCCCGAAAAAAACATCAGTAGGATAATGCTTTTTAAGTGCAATTCTCGATAATGCTACCGCGACGACGATAATCATATACAGCAAAAAAATGTATTGAGAAAATCCAAATTCCATCGTCCCTCGAAATACTACCATAGTAACAATAGTAGCCGTGATAGTATGGAGACTAGGAAAACTCCCCGCATTCAGCTTTTTCCAAAAGGTGGTAGTTTCCATAGGAATAGGACGGTCTTTGTAGAAAAAAAGTTTAGTGAGTGCTCCCATTCCCCACGAAAAAATAAAGCTAATACACAAAAAGAGAAAACATAACAATGCATCCACTCCGTGATTGACTTGTCGCAAAGAAAGTCCTTCGCGTTTGGCAGCAGGAAAGAAAAAAATAGGAATAATCAAAAGTAGTACTCACGGAAATCCTCCTAAATGGGTCACAAGGGTTCGAAATCTTTGCATTGCCTTTCAAGGGAAATAAAGCGATTTTTTTATGAAAATAACTATACGGATTTGTATTTTGACTGCAAGGCTTAATCAATACGGGAAATCTCTATCTCTTCTCGTGTAGAGACTCTGGTAATTCAGGAATTTCCATCAAAAGTCTCGTCTTGATTTCGGGGTTTAGTAAAAATCCAACAAGGAATGCCGTGTTGAGCCAATTCAAAGACGGTAGGAGCTCTATCTTCAATCATCAGCTGGATTCCCCTTTGTTGGCAGAGGGTAGATTTGGGAATCATTTGGTTGGTCAATTCGTTAGCAAAGAGCACCTCATCAAAAAGTGTAGGAAAATACTGCTGTATCCATTGCAAAGTTCTCTGTTTGAACTGGGTATCCCTTCCCGTTACGACGACCAATTGATGTCCTTCCTCTTTTCGCTGGGTAAGTTTTTCCTTTGCTCCTTTTACCGGTTGTATTTGCCAAAATTGCTCCGAAGCGAACAACGCCCAAAAAAGCGAAGTGGCTTCTGCCAGAGAAATTCCTAATTTTGGTAGCTCTCGGAGGTTATAAGAAGTAATATCAGTCTTCTGTATGCCCTTTTCTACAAAAAACGGTGTTTTCAGGAGCTCATCGATGGTTTCACTCAGTACTTCATCACAATCAACTCCGATAATGGTGGGCATTGCAAAGGTTCATAAAAAACTAAAGTTGGGCAATAACTACCCCGCTATAATACCGTTGCAAAATCTCAGCTGCAGTGAGCCCTTTTTGAGCGAGATATTCGGCACCTTTCCCAGCCAATCCGACTCCGTGCCCTTCAAACGTAGGACAAGAAGAAAAATCATAAGCTGCATTCAAATAAGGAGTATCTTGTCGCCCTCGTTTCTCTTTCGCAGTTCGCGTAAATCCTGCGGAACAGGAAAAATACGGCAAGATGGGCAAAGTTCCCGCATACATCACAATCTGGTTTTTCGTAGTTTCCACCGCTTGTCCTCGTTTTTTCAGCGTTTTTTCTGCCCCTGCTCCCACATATTTTTGAAACATCTCTGGACTATCAATCGCTGAATAGCTAGATGAAGCAGGAATATTGGGATGAAGATTTTTCTTTTCGAGATAAAAGAGGGCGTAATTTTTTGCAATGAGTGCCATTACCTTATTCTTCTCAAGCGACTCTTGGTCGTTGGTCTCGACGACCCCTTTCAAATAGTCCATAAACGGCAACTGGTTGATAACTACAAAATCATTCACCACCTTTCCCTCTACGGTTTGATACAGTTCTTTTTTGAACGTGACTGAACCGCGAAAGGTATTTCGGGGAATTCCTGCATAAGAGGTACGAGGATAATTGGTGATAGTGATAAGCGTATCTTGAGGAGCTTGTACACTGATGTCTGTAGCATTGGTAAGGGTTCCATCTGCTCCCTTGATTTCCAACCTCTGCAGAGAGGGAACGATACTAATGGTTGCACGCTCCCACTGATAGAGTTTCGTATCCACGCTAAAAGAACACGTTCCTTCACATTGTAGGTCAAACGTTTTGTATTGCGTAGTCAACTCATAGAGAAGAACGGAAATCTCTTTAGAAAGCAGATTTTTTATTTCATTCAATCCATAGCCATAGGTGAGCTTATTCATCAAGTTCGTAGCATTGGGAACAGTTCCCTGATACGTTTTACGAGCAGAAGTAATAAGAGCCTGAAAAAGGTTAGGACTGCTTTGTTTGAGTTTAAGAAGCTTGGTGAAGAGGGTGGTAGTTGCATCCTCGGCATTGTCCTTATTAGCAGTGACCTCTCCACCGTAGAGAATGATTTCCTTCGGCACCTCTCCTTTCAATCTATTTGCTACTTCACTGCGAAACAGTGGGAGGAGCTGGTGCAACCGTTTTCACGGACAAGCAGTAGCCGCAATATCTCCGTGTCCTACAATAGTTGGAAGTGTTTTTGCCGTGATATAAGGAGCAGTCGTAGAAAGCTGAAAATAGCTTTCATAAGCCGTAGGGTTAATCTGATACATCTTTGCCAAGGCCGTAAGGAGATTGGTCAATGCGTTGATTTGGGCTTGAGTTGGCTGTGTTTCTCCAAAATTTCCCAGTAAAGCAATGCCAAGCGTAGCGACATTATTATACGATACGTGCATTCCTACCGCACCTGCTCCTCCAGCACGTCCTTCATAAATATTTCCCAGATGGTCAATCAGAAAGTTATATCCAATATCCCCGAAATCCCTATTGAGCGTATGATACTTATAAATCTGCTGCAACGCGATTTTAATTTCTTGTTCACCCCAATTTGTATCATAGGTCGTGGCCGTATGGTGAATGACAATCTTGGTTTTATGCTGCTGGATTTGGTCAGGATATAGGAGCGTATGCCCATTTAAGGTCGCTTTAGTGCTAGAATAGCTCCAATCATTGAGAAAATATTTCTTCATAAAAGCACTTCTCTCGGCGGATTCTTTAGTCGCTTTTTCTGCTGCTGCTTTTTGTTCTGCAGTTTGTGGCTTAGTAGTTGTCGTAGAAGTAGGGTAGTTCTCTCTAAATCTGATACTTTCATCCGCTCCCCATTCAGCACGCGTAATAAGGTCAATTCCTGGGATATCCCAGTCTTTAGCAAACGTAGGAGCAAAAGCAAACCCCACGAAAGCTACGAATACAAAAAGTCAAAATTTTTTCATTTGGACACGAAATAGTAAATAAATTTTTTTCAGTATAGAGATTTCTCATTGGAAAAACAACCCCAAACAAAGTATTTTTCCCCTTGACAAGGTGCAGTGAATTAGTATATACATTAAGATGAAAATCTTAGAAAGTTTTGATACCAAGCTCGATGAAAAAGAGCTCTTGACTGCCATCAATCGCTATGGAAAGGGCAATGCCATTCTCACCAAGAAACATCGAATTTTTTTGATTGCACCCCTTTTTCTGCTGCTGCTGACGGTCGGTGCTTTTGGAATGTTAGTGTGGTTTTCCTATGCTCAGTACTATGCTTCTCATCCCATTGTTTTTTGGATTGTGTGCAGTAGTCAATTGGCGGTCACCTTAGTCTGGATTGTCCATAGTCTGCAGACGGTAAGTTTTATGATAAAGCAGCATTATCCCCTCTGACAGTCATTGCAACCCTATTTTGGTAGCGTTAAGGAAAAAAGCCTGAAAGATGGAAAATATGAAATCTATCTCAAACACAGCTTTATTTCACTGATTTTACAGACGGTGTTGATGGTGTTGGATGTGGTATTGGCAGTCGTGTTCAAAGTAAATGATTTTAATGGATGGCTGATGGTATCGGGTGGAGTCGTATTAAATGTTATCTTTATCTCGGTCATCTGGCGAACCATTGCCAAAATTATCGACTTTGAAATGTATTTTAATATTTTTACTCCAGAGCAATTTACCATCTACAGACAAAAGGGAATCTTAAGGACGGAAAGTGTCAGTATTTCTACATCTTCTATTAAAATGATTAAAGAGATAAAAAACTGACGAGGGTCTCTGCGAGGATATGGAAAACTCTCTATTCATCCTGAAGGAGGAGCAAATGACGCTCCGCCCGTAAATATTGCTTACGTTGCAAAGCCAAAAATGCTGATGAAAAAGCTGAATGACTTTATCGACCAAAGTAAAAAAATGATTGCTCCCCCAATCATTCCCAAACTCTAAAACGATGTTGGTAGCTTTCTTTGCACCATATGCTCAGGAAAGAGCCATTTAAGAAAAAGTCTACGATGAAGGTCGCTAGGTCCATACTGAGCGATTTTTTCTTTATGCAATTGCGTCCCGTAGCCTTTATGCTGAGCGAATCCATACTTGTGATACTTCTTCGGTAAAGCCTGCATTACACGGTCACGGGAAACTTTCGCAATAATAGACGCCATTCCGATTTCTTTTACTTTATCATCTCCATCAATAATGGTTGTGATTTCTCGGTGGGGATAGTGTTTTTTGATATTGAAATCGGACTTCCCATCAATGACCAGATGAATACGAGAGGAAATGCTCAAGCAATCCAGCTTTCTGATTCCACGAAGAATTGCCATATGTTCTGCATTGGTCATTCCATAAGCATCAATTTCCTCCACCGTAGCAAAGGCGGAAACAGCGACCAGCTTTCCTTTCTCTTGCAAGAGGTGAACTTGCTCAAAACACAATTCTCTCTGAGCTTCTGAAAGTTTTTTACTATCACGAAAAGACTGAAGCTCTTTCGCGGTCAGCTTTTTAAGAGGTAAAATCAGTCCGACAGAGAGCGGTCAAGCAAGCGGTCCTCTGCCCGCTTCGTCAACATAAATGGTAGGAGTAGTAAACATTGCTTGTATATAGCAAAACCGAGGAAGTTTTCAAGCCCTCAATCAAAAGTATCCGCTCACGGTTGATGTGTTTTATCTCCTAAGAGATAATAAAGTGGGATTTCTTTATCTCCTGGGAGATAATAGAGAGTCGAGACCCAAATCTCTCCCCACCCCACATTCACACCACAACAATAAAAAAATAAAATGTCGATATATATATCTAAACTAAAGATAAAGCAACTGAAAGTGGCTTAAAAACTAGCAAAAAATTTGCATAAAAAAAATTTTAGAATATATTTGGTATTGTTAAAAAAAGTAATAAGATTTATTTTATTTCTATTAAAAATTATAAATGAAAAAAGCAACCGTTTTATGGTGAGTTGTAGGAAGTGTGTTGATAGTCATCCTCTTAATCTTTTATGTATCCTCAAAGTCAGATTTCCTTTCTTTTGGAAAAGAGATAACTTTGTCTGGAGAGATTGAAGAAAACAATAGCCTTCTTAAAGAAGATAGTGATATTAAAGGAGATAGTGCCATTGTGAGTGAAAAGGAAAATGAGTCGACATTATGATGAGGCGAAACTGATGAAGCAAACCAAGCGGATGATACTGTTTCTCATCATTCACAGGAAGCAATAACTGACGAAGAATTTAGTAACCAAAAGGAAAACGAACAGCCAGAAAATTCTTCTTCGATGTGAACTACAGATCAGAATGAGGAAAAAAAGGAAACACAGGAAACACAGGATGACGAAAATAGAGGTAATACAGTTAAAGACGAATCAACTTTGGTCTCATGAGATGAACAACCATCTACCTATTCTTTACAAGCAGCATCTACCAGTAATTATTATATTATTTATTCAAATGATGATACTTATCCACAAGGATGTGCAACTTTAAGTTTAACAGACGCTTATGATAATTGTATTTTGGCGATACCCAATGGAACAGGATATTTGTATGTATCACCAGCTGCTACAAAAATAGTAACAACATATGATGATGCGCAAAGTTATTGTGCAAATTTAAATATATGAAATGTTGTTCGACAAACTCCTTTTCAAGGCTGGTTTGGAAATGGAGGGAATTTAATGCGTGATCAAAAAAATAAAATATTACGATATAATGGGTTAAGTGGGCAAATATTAGATACAGGCTCATCTGATTATGATGGAAATAATAATAACCATATGTGGAATAGTGAGAGTGGCTTCTGTCGTACAGATGATTGATACAATTGTGGAGGTAATAATCATGCCATTTATGCTGCGGCTCGCTGTGTGACAGAGAGAGAACCAAACTTCTTTTTTACTCTGACCTATTCCCCTGCTCAACCTACTACAGGGGCGGTGGTCGCAACGGTGACGCTAATTGATACTGGAACACTAACCTTTGTTGACCCGACGGGACGAACTACTACTGATAATGTGGTTTTTACTAAAACCTATCTCGATAATCTGACAGGAGAAGAAATACGTTTTCAAAATGCGTCTGGAGGTACCAAAACAGATAGTATTACTATCCTATGGATTATGCTGGAAGCGACGATCACCTATACTCCTGAATGACCAACCATCACTAGTGGAACCGTCAATGCTCATCTGAGTTTTAATAAATCTACCATTACTATTACCAATAATCAGGGGAATGCTGACTATCTCTTTAAGAAAAATGAAACCTTCACCTTCACTTTCCAAGATACCTACGGCAATACCTGAAGCAAAACAGCAGAAGTAACCCGAATAGACAAAAACGCTCCAACGATCAGTGTAAGCCATTCACCAACTAGTCCAACAAACGGAAATGTAACCGTAACCATAACAGGAAGTGATGGAGCGGGAGAAAGTGGACTTCATTCAACGGGTGCTTATAGTTTCGGTGGGACAACAAATCGACAGTCAAGTAATACAAAAACATATAGCAGCAATCAAACCAACTTACTAGTAGCCATCCGTGATGCAGTAGGAAATGTGAGAACAGGAAGTATCTCGTTTAATAATATAGACCAAACGAAACCAACGGTAACAATAATACCAAATCCATCAACAAGTCCAACAAGCTGAACCAGTATCACATATACGATAAATTTCACTAAAGCAGTAAGTGGATTTGATGTAAATGACATTACCGTAAGTGGAGGTACCAAAGGTACCTTTACGACCGTAAGTGGTAGTCAATATACGCTGATAGTAAATACGGTCAATAATGAAAATTATACAGGAACCGTCCAAGTAGCAGCAAATGTTGCGACAGATGTAGCAGGAAACGCAAATACAGCAAGTAATGCGGTAAGTATTTATGTAGATAGAAAACCTCCGGCGATCAGTACGGTAACACCAAATACAACAGGACCAACAAGCGGAGAAATCACCTTGACGATAACGGCAAATGATAGTGGAGTGTGACTCCATACAACAGCGTATAGCTTCGATACTGGAACGACACGACAAACCCAGAATACAAAACCCTTCTCAGGAAACCAGACGGTAAATGTGAAAGTAAGGGACACACTAGGAAATACTGCCTCAATGACGGTAAATATCACCAATATTGATACTACCTTGCCAAATTGTGGAACACGAAGCTATGCTCCAACTACTT
>JAITQZ010000079.1 GCA_031288635.1 Candidatus Peribacteria bacterium
TTCGCAATTTCGAGCAACGTAGAACCCGTCGTCGTCACATCGTCTACAAACAGCACCGTCGCATCACGAGATAACGCTTCCAAATGGGAAGGAACAAACACTGATTGCAGATTTTTAGCTCTCTGAGCTCTACGAAGTTTGAGTTGAGAAACCGTATATTTCTGTTTTTTAGCTAAAGCAAGTATAGGAAAACCAAGCTGATTTGCAAGTTCTTTCGCAAGTAGTTCAGATTGATTGTAGCCCTTTTCTAAATATTTTCTCCTCCGATGAGAAGGGACAAAAGAAATAGACAGCTTTTTCCCCTGCAACTGCTCATTTGTCTGCACCAACAATGCCAATCTCCCTGCCAAGAATGGAACAACATCTTTTTTATGTCCAAATTTCACTTTCAAAATCAGCTTTTTCATCACATCTTGATAGGAAAATCCAATCAAAATCCCCTCCAATGCATCTTGTTGAGCTTTACAAGAAAAACATACTTGAAAATCTTTGCTCACCTTATGACAAAAAGGGCAGATTTCCGGATGGGCATACAGCGACTTTTTGCAGTCAGGACAAAGATAGCTTCCCACCGTATGACAGCTAACACATTCACGAGGGAACAGGAAATCCAGAAACATTTACCCATTTCACAAAAAATAAAGCTACTATGGTAATAGAAAAAAGAGTAAAGAATGCAAGAAAAACAAAAAAAAAGCTGATAAAAGAGGGTACTCTTCAATCAGCATAATTTTGAGGATCTGCTTCCTCTAGGCTCTCGTTAATCGTTTACGCACGAAACGGGATAAGAACGGTAGGAAAACCGACAATTACATTGCGAGATTTATTCTCTGTTTTCGCGATTTGTTTCACCAATTTATCTCGGATAGTGTCCATCCTAACATAATGCAACTTTCATATATGGCTAATCCGAATATAAAGCCAATACCAATGCAAAACATATTAAATAACAGTTTTGCTTTATCTTCTTCTGCGACACTATTCGTAGATTTCTTATCTTTCGGTTCTTTCCTCTCCGAGAGGAATGGCAATACAAAACACAAGAGTCCTACAAAAAAGAGTAGAATCCCAAAGAACATTGTCTCAAATGGTGCATCGTCCTTACGGTGAAATAAACAAATGGAAGTTAGAACTCCCAGTAGATCTCCTCCGCACATATAGAAAGCACTTCGGAGAAAATTCCAAATTTTTCGCATTTTCTTTTTGTTTTAAGAAGTTTTGCCTACTCTTTTTTACGGATTTTCGGCGACATCCGTCTGATTTTTTTATAGGTAATCAGCAATTCCTCAATCCTTCATAAGGTATTGCAATGCTTTGTCCCAGCATTTTATTTCATTTCTCTCTTCATCTTCTCTGATGAGTAATTCGCTGGTAAAGAATTTCACTCCACCCAAGGCATAGTGTCCACCTATCAGGTCCATAGCCCAACAAAGTGGATTTTTGTGATGGCTCATATCCGAGACAATTGCCACAGGAATACCTTTTCTCAGAGCAAACATTGCAAATACGAGCCCATAAGGGACTTCTGGTAATGCAGCACGTTCTTCCTGAGTTGCATGTTCCAACTCTGTCCCTTTTACACTTGAAGGCAGAAATAAATCGGTCAACACTGCATCAAAGTCCAACTTTTTTGCAATGAGATCCGAAACATTCCTGCTTCGAGTCCATCCGCACAACTCCATTTCTGCTTCTGCATATGAGGTGCAGATGGTGAGTTCGTGCTCTGACAACTGCTTCTTTGCGGCTTTGATATGAAGCGGATTATCCTCAATAATGAGAATTTTCATAATGATATACGATTGACCTTATACTATCGCGAGGTTTCTAAATTATGATTTTATTTTTATATCTGCTAAAGAACTCGTCTGCAAGAATACTTTACATTCTGACGATATAATTTATAATGATTACAATAGCAAAAGTCAAGTGAGGACTATGATTTCCTGTTGTCAAAGTTTTACAACAGAGAGGAAATCTACATCTGAATATGCTTCTCCGTTTTGATTCTCACATTATCGTAAAGGTCGCTTGCACTGCGGTCGTCTATGGTAATTTCTACAGTAGCTCCTTTAAAGTCAGCTTTACTTACTACTTTGAACGGAAGACCTGCTTTATCCAGAATTGCTCATTTTTTTGCGATATCTCCCAGAGTTCGCACAATAATTTCTTTTCCTTTTTTCTGATACTGTTCAATGAGTTCTAGCACTTTATGATTGATTTCTTGCGTTTCAAAATCCACTAACGTATTGTCGAAATCTACAAATACTCCTTCGTATCTTTCGCCTTCGTGCGTAGTTTTCGCTTTGGCGATTTCGTAATAGCTAACAATTCTTCCCAGATTTTCCTTTCTGGAGCTTTGTTTGGTGTGGGGACGAAAAAGATAAAGCAAACCCAGAAGGTTGTCTTCAAAAGTGAGAATTGCTTCGTTCTTGTCCGTCAGAGCAAAAAGATGTTGAAGATTTCTATCTACTCCATCAGGAAGATTTCTCGTATCATGTCGAAAACTTCAAACTGCTTTTTCAATCGTTTCCGCAAAAGCTTCGGTTTTTTCTGCATTGTCTACGGTTTCTGTTCCTAACTGTTGCAGAACAGAATCAACAAACTGTTGGGCAGAAAATGGGAGTTGAATAAAATGAATATGAGGTTGATTAAACAAAAATTTTGCTTCTGGTTTTCCGCTGACTTGTCGTAAGGAATTTTTTGGTAGAAAAGAAGCAATATATATATGCTTATCTTCATTTTTCGTGAGCTCTTCAACAGCAAAGTCTAATCCTTTGAAATCTGAACGAGACTTACCTTCGATTTTCATCTCTGCACAGATAATTTTTACATTTGTGAAAAGTTCCTGTTGCTCTTTTGGCAGGGTTTTAACAATATGCAAAATGTTCTGTTTCATTTCTTGAGTAATATTTTCATCAAGACCTTGAATAGTAAAATTTCTCTCTAAATCGAAGAGAAGCTCTGTTTCTCCAGTTTTTCTTACTTCCTGGCTTGTGGGTTGAAAAACTTGCTGTTCAGCTCACTTAGTAATAAGTGTACTCTCATTCATTATCGTAAATGGTAGAAGATAAAAGTAGGGCTAATATAGAGAAATGATGGAGAAAAGTCAATGGCTGACTGCGATAATCTGTTGTCAGAAGTCTACAACAACTACTTTTCTCTGATCACCCCTTCGTTGCTGCTACCATCTATTCGGCTGACATAAGGGACAACAATTTTACTATTTCCTTCCTTGACCAAGATTTCAAAGACCTTTTTCAGCGTTTCTCTACTTTTTTGGTACTTCATCACAAACCCAAAAGATCCACCCGTTTTTCCTGAGGCGATAGGGAAAATTCCCAACTTTTCATCACTAAAATACTTATACTGTTCAAACTTTGTTCTTATCAGGCTTACCAATGGATCGTCTGGCTGAGGTAGTTCGGAATAGTGATGGTAGGTATTGATTGTCGCAATGAATTTTTCAAATAGTTCATCATTATGCGGATACTTCAAAACTTCTCTGAAAGCGAGTAAAAGTTTCATTTTCAAAATAATAAAAATGTCTTGAAAAGCCTGATAAAAATCTCCTTTTCCACAGTTAATTCCATTCTGCTTAAAAAGCATAGAAATCTGCTGTTCATCATCAGTAATATTAGTCTTAAAGTTAGTCTTCATACTGATAATCATATTGGAGGTATAACCACTACCGAGAAAGAAATATCCATAATCAAATGGCAACTGTTCATTTCTCTGTTCTTCTGGGAAGGCAAAGAAGTCTTCCAACGTTTTTGCCATAAATTTCAAGGGAGCTTCCGACAATTTATAATACACTTGTGGTTGTGCCGTATTGGAGAAGACAAGATAATTATTTGCTCCATAGACATTTCCTTTGGTGGGCAACTCCACTAATTTCTTTGAGAACTCCAAAAGTTCTGCAAAAGAATCGGAATGCAAAAACTGGTCGTAGTCTTTCAGCATTTTCTTATTGATTTTTCCTGTTAGCTCATACAAAGCAAAAGCGATGACACTCATTGCAATGGAAAGATACCCTGTTCCTAGTCCTTGCTGATTTTCTACAAGTAAACTGATTTTTAGCCCAGAAGAATATTTTTGTTCTTTTAGAAAATCCAAAAGCAGACCCTTAATCGCAGTAAATCTGGTATCGGTAGAAATATCAATCTCTACAAAGGTACTCGCTACACTATCATATTCCATACTCGTAACAAACTGTATATCCAGAGTCTTCAATGGGAAAATTCCGACATAGAGTTTATTGGGAAGCTTTTGTTTGATATTAAAAGGTCAACTAATACCTAATCCACCTCACCGAGTAAAAACTCCATGTCCACTAAAAATATGCTGATGACTATTCCAGAAACTTTCATACACCTGCGGGAATTTTTCCTGTAAACTCTGGCTATTAAGAGGGCTTCTTCGTGGCTGTTCAGTAGAAAGTTCTCCTTTGATGTCCGAGAAACTATTTGCAATCGCTAAAAGTTCCGGTAAAGCCTGCTCAAAGGTATGACTTTTGTCTTGAAGTGATTTCAAAAGTATCTCTGGATGCACACTTACATAATAGGTAATCCCTGCAACGTCTTCGTGCAACATATAACCTTTCTTCTCCATCTCTTCTTTAAATTTCAAGCGAAATGCACACTTTTAAATAAAATAATAGATTAGAAGTAATATGTCCTTGATGAGATAGCTAAATATGTCGGTACTACATAGTGTATTTTAATTGTTTATC
>JAITQZ010000083.1 GCA_031288635.1 Candidatus Peribacteria bacterium
GATACAGCAAAAAGCTGAAGAAGCTTTCAATGCAAATGAAAGGACCTTATATGCTAATGGAGCCACCAATAGTTCTCTGCTGTATCTGGATACTAATAACGGGGATGTTCTCGCCTATATCGGTTCTCTGGACTATTTCAATGATGAAATCCAAGGACAAAATGATATGATTCGCAAACCAAGGCAATCGGGGTCATCTATCAAACCATTATTGTATGCATTAGGCTTTCAAAAACTTCCGCTTACCATAGATACGCCGATTTATGATATTCCTTTTCAAGTAGGTCCCGATAGACCAAATAATGCTGATGACAAATTTGAAGGATTGCTTCCATTAAAATACGCACTCGGACATAGTAGAAATATTCCGTCGGTGAAACTCTTCGAAGCAGTAGGAGGCGAAGAAGTCGTAAAACCCTATTTCCAACGCCTTGGACTTTCTGGGATTTTGACTGATTGGGATTACGGATATCCGTTAGCATTAGGTGCAGGAGAAGTGACAATGCTGGAGTTAGCTGAAGCGTATGCATATTTGACCACTTCCACTCCTGCAGAACTCAACCCAATTTTGGAAATTACGGCAGCTGATGGTTCTCTGATTTATAAAAAGGAAGTAAAAGAAAAGGAGACCGACCTCGTTCCTGATGGAGTAAAATATTTGATGCGAAAAATCCTTTCTGACCCCAATAGTAGATTGGCAGGATGGGTAAGCAAATTTAATGTTGCAGGTCTCACTTATGCCCTCAAAACCGGTACTTCCAACGTAAAAACAGACAAAGGAAATCGCCCCAGAGACGGATGGTTGGCTGCATATACCCCAGACAATCTTATCTTGATGCGAGCAGGAAACGCAAATGCAGCTCCGATGAATGCGAATGCTTTTGGGGGGACAATTCACGCAGACCCTATCAAGCAGCTACTCAAAGGACTCTTGGATGCAAACTACTTGACGAATAAGGAAATGCCAAATGTAGATACCGCTACCTTGACCATCTCCAAACTTACGGGAAAAATCCCCGTAGAAGGGACTCCTATGGAATTACAGATTTCTACTATGGGATATGGTCAGAATTTACCGACTACTCCCGAAGATGCTATTACTCCTCTAGATTACGATGCTTCTTGTCTAGGAATAGCGAGCCCTCTCACTCCGGCTGGAGAACTGAAACACGGATATTTGGTAGAAAATCTGACTTCTTTTATGCCTAACCAAAGAGATAAAGAGGATATTAAACAATATTTTGAGGAATCTGCGAGAGCAGTTCCACAGATTACCGGATACAAAACTGCATTGAGTCCGCTCCATATTTTATGAGAATATCCCAAAGACTACTGTGAAAATAGAGCCCTAGCTATCAATGAAAACATCTCTATTTCTCTGCTGACTCCACAAGATACGTGGAAAGTTTCCCTCAAACCAGAATTAATGTATTCCATCAAAAGTCCTGACTATTTGGAAAAAATTGTTGCCTTGGTCGATGATACACCAGTCTTTACCAAAACTATCCTAGGAAATAGCAAAGAAGAACTCTCTACGACGATACTTAATCTCTCTGGTACTGCTCCAGGAAAACACAATTTCACCGTGCAGGCGATTACTTCAGCCGGAACAATAAACCGTTCTACAGTCTCTATTACCATCCAAGATACGGACAAACAGCCACCTTATTTTGCCCAAGAACAATCTAAAACTACCGAAACCGCAGCAGGTAGAGAAGTAAAGCTGGTCTTCAATGATTATCTTTCTGCTCTGGTAGGAGGGACGATTTCCGCTAATGGTGAAAAAATTCTGGATTTTTCTAATAGAGTAGCCAATTTTACCACCACAGCAACCACCGTAGAAGTAGTAGTCAAAGATGCCTATGATAATACACTAAAACAAACTATCGATTTGACCAGCTTATAACCTTATTTTACTCAGCCTTCTTTTGCTTATGGCAACCGCTAAAAATGTAAAAACAACCGACTTTTCTCAGTTTGCAGAAAAGATTATCTTCCAATGAATAAAAACCAACAATCTCAAGAACATTGATTTAGAATTACCGAAAAATAAAATCATCACGATTACAGGAGTCTCTGGAAGTGGAAAATCTTCTCTTGCTTTCGATACGATTTACAAAGAGGGACAATTCAGATATATTGAAAGTCTGTCTAGTTATCTGCGTCAGTTTTTCAATTTGTGAGAAAGACCAGATATTGAATATTGTTCAGGGCTCTCTCCCGCAATTGCAATAGAACAAAACAAAAGAGGTGGAAACAACAGAAGTACCGTTGGAACTCTGACTGAGCTGGATGATTATATTCGTTTGCTCTTTGCAAAAGTAGGAGATTGCTATTGCTACAACTGCGGAAATCCTATCAAGCCTCAGACCGTGGAACAGATTTTACAGCATTTGCAAACTGCCTATCAAGGAAAGAAAGTCTATCTTTTAAAAGAAAGCGGAACCCTGAATGAAAAAGCAGATATGATAAAATTTGTGAAAAATAATAAACAAAAAGTAGAAAAAGGGACAGGGTTTACAAGATATTTATTAGTGGCAGATGGTGAGGCTTCAGGAAATGATGTAGGAACGCTTCATCAAAGCGTCCGCCTCGAACCAATAGAATATTTTTATTTGGAAGAGCCAAAAGTTCCTGAAAAGTATTTTCCGCTGAAAGTATATGGAATTTATGACCGTATCACGATGGAAGAGGAGAGAATGCCGAGGTTGAAAGAAGATATTATCAAAATTCTGGGCGAAAGTAAAAAATTTGGGGTGTGGGTTTCAGAAGATTACAGTAGGGACGATGGCTTGCCTCGTCCAAACGGCGAAGCCGTTAATAACGATTGAACAAATGTCACATTATTGGGAAATTCAAACGTGGAAATCACAAAAAAACCATCAAACAAACCATCAAACAAAACCAGTAGGGACGCGTCATTAACGCGTCCGAACCCCGCTAAAAGCGGGGTTGTCAACCCGAACGGCTTCGCCGTTCATCACCATATCCATCGATTTACGGATAAAATGTTTTGCCCAAACTGCAATATCACTTACCCTGAATTCACCACGCAGTATTTTTCCCCCAATCGCCAAGAAGGAGCGTGTCCACATTGCCACGGGATTGGAGAAGTCTTGCAAGTAGATTTTGATAAAATTATCGAACCAACTTCTCCCCTCCGCGATGCCATTCTGCCACGAAGAGATAGTAACCTCGGACAAGCAATCCTCAAAAGGCTGACCGAAAAATATGCAATGCATCTCGATACCCCTCGAAAAGACCAACCAGAACGATTTCTCCATATTATTCTCAATGGGGATAATGAGCTTATCCGTGTCCCTGCCGGAGGAAAACGAACCAGTATGTATTATCAGGGAATGGAAGAAATCATCAAGGAACAATACGCAAAGGGACTGCTAACCGTAGATTTCCAAGCGATGCTGGATATGAGACCCTGCCCAGAATGTTTCGGTTCCAAGCTGAAAAAAGAAAGTCTTCACGTTTTTCTCACTTTCCCAAAAGAGGCAGGAAAGCTGATTGAAAAACTCCCTTCGTTCAAAGACTTCTTCATTATGCAGCCTGAACTTCCTTTTGCTCGTCCCGTGGATGACGGAAGATTCAAAATCAATATCCGAGACCTGCAAAAGATTCAGCTTTCTGAACTCTGAACACTGCTACAACTCTTCACTCAACATACAGAACATCCCAAACTGCTCATCGAAAGGATTACGAAACCGCTCCTTGACCGTATTTCTACCATTGATGAACTGGGACTTGCCTATCTGATGACCATTCGTCAAATTGATACGCTTTCGTGATGAGAAATCCAAAGACTTCGTCTAGCTAAACAACTCGGAAATAAACTGACCGGCATTGTATATGTTCTTGACGAGCCAACCATTGGGCTTGACCTCCCAGAAATCGAAAAAACTATTACTTCCATCAGAAAGCTGAAAGCAATGGGAAATACGATTATCGTTGTAGAACATAACGAAGAATTCATTCAAGCTTCTGACCGAGTCGTTGAAATCTGACCCGGAGCAGGAGACTTTGGTGGTGAACTGATTTTTAATGGACCTTATGATGAATTCCTGAAATCTCAGGCACTAACAGCCCAATATTTACGCGGTGAAAAACAGATTTCTGTGGATTTTTCGCATACCCCATCCAATAAACGAGTAAAAATACATAACGCTTCAAAATTCAATCTCCAAGGCATAGATATAAAGCTGAATTTGGGCTCATTTACCGTAATCACTTGAGGTTCCGGAGCAGGAAAGACAACGTTAATGTATACTACGTTATACCGCTTCTTAAATGACAAAGAAAAATTTGTGCAGTCCTATATTAGACTTCACCTGCTGAAAAAAGGCCTATCACGAGAGGAAATTTTGGCGGCTCCAGTGATGAGAGCAGAGGAGTATCATCATTTTGAAAATCTCGCTTTGCAGGAGTTTTACAAGGATTTGGCAGTTGAAAACATTTCCTGACACGAGGAAATCCACAATACTATTTACGTAGACCAGACTTCTATAGGAAAAACTCCCCGTTCGTGTCCTGCGACCTTCGTTTCTGTCTTTGATAAAATCAGACTCCTCTATGCGGGAACTACCGAAGCGAAATATCTGGGCTTTAATGCGAGTTATTTCAGCTTCAATTCTGATAAATGAGCCTGTCCTGCTTGTTCCTGATATGGATACAAGAAAATCGAATTACAATTCCTGCCCGATACCTACGTTCCGTGTGAGCTTTGCCACGGGAAAAGATACAAACCAGAAATTCTTGCTATCAAGCGAAGAGGGAAAACCATTGCAGAGGTCTTAGATATGTATATTTCGGATGCTTTAGAGCATTTTCACGAAATCGACCATATTACCGAAGAATTGCAACTGATGTGCGACATTGGGCTTGGCTACTTGAAGATGGGACAATCTGCACATACCTTGTCAGGTGGGGAAAGTCAGCGTTTAAAGCTAGTGAAACATTTATTGAAAGATTACCGTGGACATTCAGTCTACTTTCTTGATGAACCCACAGTGGGATTGCATATGCAGGATATTGAAAAGTTGCTTCGTGTATTGAAGGTATTTTTGGAAAGAGGGGATACGATTTTGATGATTGAGCACGACCAAAATATTTTGCAGTATGCGGATTGGATTATTAGGTTAGAGAACTGAAAACTTATTGCATAAAAATAAATGTTTAAAAAAGCTGGCTTCAAAGATAAAAATTTCCTCTTGCATTTTTATACTTTAAGACTATAAAGGGTTTGTTTTCAGACACTTATATGTCCTAAAATGAATAATCTTACCCAACTAATCATCACCCAAAAGACGGTATTTAGCTTTCAGGAATTGAAAGAGATTCTACAAATTTCGAGTGATGATGGAGTAAAAAGCTTTCTCAAAAGAGCAAAGAAAAATCAGACACTTTCCAATCCTCATAAGGGATTTCGAGCATTACCTAATTACGATTACCGAGAACTCGCCTGTAAAATTAGAACCGAAGCCTATATTTCCTGTGAAACAGTACTTTTCAAAGAAGGAGTTTTTTTTCAATTCTACGGGAATACGGTGAGTTGTATGGCTTCACGTTCTGCTCATCAGAAAATTAATGAAAAAAATTTGATTTTTTACAAATTGAAGCCTGAACTTCTCGCCAATCCCAAAGGGATAAAGATATACGATACTTACCGTGTTGCCACTCCCGAAAGAGCTTTGTGTGATTATATCTATCTCAATCCTCGTGGGGTAATTGATGCACCAGAAAGTATTAATAAAATCAGACTTGAACAAATTTTACCACTCTATCCCCAAAAAACGGCTTTATATATTGAGAAACTTCTCAATGTTGAATATTAGCACCCACGAAAAATATATGAGAACGATTTTGAAATCCATTTTTTCTGATGAAATTGGAGAGTTTTTAGCATTCAAAGGAGGAACATTAGCGTATTTCTGTTTTGGATTAGACAGATTTTCTACAGATATTGATATAGATGTCTTGGATTTGAATCAAGAGCAACTCATTTTGGAGAGGATGAGAACTCTACTTTTGGATATCGGGGAGACAAAAAATGAAACACTTGGCAAGAATTTACACAGACGAATTTTTCGCTACGATGAGAGGAGTATGAACATCAAAGTAGAACTTAATAAAAGAAATCTGAACAATAACGACTATGAATTTCAGACCATAGAAGGAGTTTCCCTTCGCTGTATGACCCGTGAAACAGCTGTTGCAAATAAATTACTTGCACTGTCGGAGAGATTTTACAATAGGGATATGTACGATGTGTATTACTTCTTCAAACATAAGTTTCCATTCAAAGAAGAGATTATTTATGAGAGAAGTGGAATTTCTACCCCAAAATTTATAAAAAAACTGATTTCTGAATTACCGAAATATTTTACAGAAAACTCTGTACTTGCAGGACTTGGTGATGTTTTGACCGATCAACAAAAAGCACGGGTAAAGCCTCATTTACTTAATGAAACCATCGTAGTACTAAAGCAATATTTGGAAGGGATAAGATAGTCGGAGGTTTTTTCTATAAAATCAGCTTTTTCTATTTTTCTACTTCAGATACCCATTCACAAAACTCTTCCAGTCCATCGCCTTTTTCCCTTCAGGCTTGAGTAAAATCTCCTTTACTGCGGCATTCAATTTCCCATTATCCAAGAGGGGAGCGTGTTTGTGGATTTCAAAGAGTTCTTCATCCAACACAAGTTTTTCAATGATGATTCTTTTGTCCTGCCAAATACACCGAGCTTTAGGTCGCAGTGCTAAGGCACGATACTTTGCATAAACATCCTCCAACGTATCCGTAGAAAGCACAAAAAATCCATCAGCTTTTTCTATTTTCTGGGTATACGTTGCTTCATCTTCATTCTGCTTCTCTGTCCCCAGCAAGCCTTTCCCAAAGTTCCATAGCGTGTCATTCAAAAACTTTGGTCATTTCTGCTGCAAAGCCTTAATCAATTCCACTACCGTTCGATGAAAAGGAATAGAAAAGCTGAACGTATCAATGATGTCCCCCGTGTCCATTCACGCATCCATCTTCATTATGGTCAATCACCCAACGCAGTTCTGCGGGGCCAGACTTTGCTCTTCTTTATGCAGAAAAACAGATTGCAACGGGGAAGCTCAGCGATACTTTGGCAGGAGAGAGCCGTGAACATTAATCGCTCCGAAATGAGCAAGGTCAAGGACAGATTGAGGGAGGATTTTCCCATAGGCGATGACCACGATAAAGTCCGGGTTCTTCGCCTTGAGCCGGTCGTAAAAAGCTTTCCCTTCCAGACTTTTTTCAGGGTTGAGTCTGGCGGGTGTTTGGATAATCTCTTCATAAAAATTTGTCGGGTTTTCAGGAGACCAACTTAATTGTTCTTCAGGGATATGTAAAGTACGCCCAAAAATTTTTGCAGCTTCGTGTTCATTGTTATCTAAATCAAATATTGCATTTTGAAACCCAATAAGGTGGTGAGCTCCTGAGGTATCAAAGTATCGTGGTCAAGGAAGAAGCAATTTTTGGAACAATTTGAGTAGTTTGGTGTGTTGATGGATATGAGCATAGACGATAATTCCCCAATCTTCGTAAGGAGTCCATTGAAGATGCTGCCTTGCAAAGCTCTCTTCCCGTCAATTTTGTAGACTTTCTTTTAGGAAAAAGTATCTCACTAAAGTAGTTGTGAAAATCTCTTTTCCTTTTGTCTTAATGACATTCTCCTGCATCTGCAACCCTCTTCCTACGGGCTTATCTGCTTGGGTAACCACACCAATAACCTCAAATCTTTTATCTTTTGCGAGTGCTTCCAAAAAAGGTACTCCGAGAGGAGCGGAGGAAAAGAAAACTACGCGGTAGTGTTCAGGGTCATAAATTTTCATCATACGGGGTTTGCAATGTAAAACTCTCTCAATAACTTTTCCAATCCCTTTCCGAAATCCGTATCTTTTCAGCGTTCTCACAGCATATTCACTGCAATGAGGCTCGTGGGAGCAAATTCTCCCTTTCAAAATCGGAGAGAAGATACCTTTATCAGGGGAAAGCGTGAGTTGGTAGAGCTTGATGAAAAAAATGGTGAGATTGGCAAGGAGGCTATCTAGAACGGTCATTATTCAAAGAAGAATTTTTTGTATAAAAAGTCCTTAGCTACATTAATCGCATTTCCAAGCCTTTGTCCTTTAGCCAAAGCGTAATCGGAATAGATGACCGTCATCGGAGCTTCAGCATAGTTGAGTTTGTGCTTCTTGATGAGTTCCTCAATCTCCGAAGCGTGGGCCATACGGTTCATCGTAATGGTTAACTGCGACAAAGCAGATACTCTAATGACTCTAAATCCATTGTGCGTATCAGTAAGTTTCAGCCCAACAAAAAGCTTCATAAAGAGGATAGAAAGCTGTTTGTGCTGTTTTCTTTTCTTATCCATCCCAATGGCATTTCCGAGAAACCTTGACCCAATGACAATATCCAACTCAGGATGCTTTTTGAACTGCTCCAAAAAGTTGTTCAAATCTTCCAATCTATGTTGACCGTCTGCATCAAAATGCACTAAAAATTCTGCTTCTGGATTGAATTTTCTGACATAGTCGGCACCCGTCTGGAGAGCGGCACCTTGTCCGAGATTTACAGGATGTTGAATGCATACCAGATTTGGTAAGTATTTCCATTTTAAGGTCTGGTAGGCTTCATCATTACTACTTCCATCATCGATAAAGACCACTCCATATCCTGCTTTCAGAATTTTTTCTACTGTTTCCATCGCAATGAGACGCTCATTGTAAGAAGGGATAACAAAAATAATTTGCTGATTGTGGGAAATCGTTCCGCTTTTTTCTTGGATTGCAAGATGGCGGATAAGCTGCGTTTGCACGATTTCGCTAGAAAGGGAATGGTTGTAGGTTAAAATAATCAGCACGAAGAGGATGAAAATCCCTAAATAGATGACTAAATCACCTCCTCTGGAAAGTCCTGTAGCAGCCGCTAGGCTTTGCAGGAATTCTGGGAAAATGACACTTACGATGACAAAAAGTCCAGAACCAATGATGAGCATCAGGAGGAGTTTGTTGATTTTTCTGTTTTTTCTAAGATATCGTCCAATCAAGAGCAAAAAGCAGCTGAGGACAATGAGAATAATTTGGATGAGGTTCATTGGCGTTGCAGAAAAATAAAAATCATCCTACTTATACCTTTTTCAAAAAGGTTTTCCAGATGAAAATAGCGGAAATATTTTTAAGAAAAGACGAAATAAAAAATTGGGAAACTGCCTCCAAAGACAAAGGCGAATGCGGAAATAAAAAGCTAAGCAGCAACAAGTTCTCTCGTATAATAAATCACCCTTGAAGGGATTTCGTTGATGTCTTCCATCTCCTCTTCATTCATATTGAGCAGATACAGGTCATACCTATTTTGTAAATTCATCCACACTTTTTCTCCTGTTCCAAAAGCCTTGGACAACCTCATCGCTAATCTCGGAGTAACATTTCTTCTACCCTTAATCAGATTGTTCAATTCTGATTTGTCAATCCCTAAAATATCAGCAAATCTTTTCTGAGTTCGCCCTCTCTCATTAATTTCCCTATTAATATACTCTCCTGGATGGAAAGCTAAGGGAATTCCATACTCTCTTTTAGTCATTTTCATATAAGGAAAGGAATAAAGCAAGCCCTACAAGAGGGAGAGATTGCTAATGATAGTCAGTAATCTCCTCGAGGATAAGGGTAAGTTCTGGTTCAGTCTCTACAACTAAGATTAATCTTCGTTGTTTATTAAGTCTGATAGAGTGTCTTCCCTTGTATTTTCCTCACTTCAGTTTCTCGAGGTGGAAAGAAGTAAATTGATACACTTCCTGTAGTGTTTCTGCTTCTTCCAAGAAACCTACTGTAAATGCAAGATTGTCCTCAACAGCCTTAGGATATTGTCATTTTATCCTACGGTGATATATCTCAGATAATTTCTTGTCTTTGAATATTACCTGCATTGTACAGAGTGGAAATAAAAGCGAAAGATATCCCTCTAAACTATTTTACGGTTTTCATTATACTCAATTTTTTTCAAATTGCAAGAGAAAGTTGAAATCTTTGAAAACTCCCTACGCATTTTTGGTATACAAAAAGCCAGAAAGCTCTCGCCATCTGACTTTCCTAGTACGGAACAGATAAGAATCTCTTGGAGGCACCTATCGGATTCGAACCGATGAGCCAAGGTTTTGCAGACCCGTACAATAGACCACTCTGTCAAGGTGCCCTATGAGCTGGGGCGAATGATGGGGATCGAACCCACGACCCTCGGGACCACAATCCGATGCTCTAACCAACTGAGCTACATCCGCCATAGACACGCCACACATTTTAGGAATTTCCCAAGTAATTGCAAGTCTAGCTGAGTTTTTTTTTCGTCAATGATTTTCCCCTTGCATTTTGCCAGCAATCCTATAGAAAAAGAAAGAGAAACCTGTCTTTTATCCCTTTTTTTCGATGCCAAAACCCTCTGGTCTCTGAACCATTAAAGCCCTCAATGGGGTAGTGGTAGATGTGTATTTCCCCGATGCCCTCCCAAAGGTGTATGATGCTCTTTTGGTAAAAAGAAAAAATGTGCATAAAGAAGAAGTTGTCATCGAAGTGTTGCAGATTTTAGAGGATAATATCGTCCGTGGCATCGCTATGGCATCTATTGATGGACTCCGTAGAGGAGATGAAGTAAAAAATACGGGAAACCCGATTTCTGTTCCTGTGGGAAACGAGGTCTTGGGGCGTATTTTCAATGCGTTGGGGGAACCGCTAGATACCCAAATCACCCAGACGACTTCGGAAAAGATTGTGGCAAAAAACCGCTCTCCGATTCATCGTCCCGCTCCAGCATTCAGTGAGCTTTCTACCAGACAGGAAATCCTCGAAACAGGTATTAAAGTCATCGACCTCCTTGCACCTATTCTCAAAGGAGGAAAAGTCTGACTCTTCGGTGGAGCAGGAGTAGGAAAAACCGTCCTCATCCAAGAACTTATTCGTAATATCGCCACAGAGCACAACGGTGTTTCTGTAGTATGTGGCGTCGGAGAGAGGACTAGAGAAGGAAATGACCTCTACAATGAAATGAAAACGTCTGGAGTTCTGAAAAAAACGGCAATGGTCTACGGGCAGATGAACGAAACCCCTGGACCCAGAACCAGAGCCGCATTTGCTGGACTCACAATGGCAGAATACTTCAGAGACCAAGAGGAAAAAGATGTCTTGCTGTTTATTGATAATATTTTCCGTTTTATGCAGGCAGGGTCGGAGATTTCCGCATTGATGGGAAGAATTCCGTCGGCAGTAGGATACCAACCTACACTTGCCAGTGAAATGGGAGCACTCGAAGAGAGGATTACCTCCACCGATAAAGGGTCGATTACTTCTGTGCAAGCCATTTACGTTCCTGCTGATGACCTTACCGACCCCGCTCCAGCAACAGCATTTTCTCATTTGGATAGTACGATTGTACTTTCACGTGATATTGTGGAAAAGGGGATTTATCCTGCAATAGACCCCTTAGCTTCGACCTCAACGATGTTGACCCCAGAGAATGTTGGTCGCAAACATTATGAGGTTGCTCAAGAATGTCTAAAAGTCTTACAAAAATATAAAGAGCTCCAAGACATTATTGCTATTTTGGGGATGGAAGAACTCTCTCAAGAGGACCAAATTACCGTATACAGAGCGAGAAAGATAGAAAAATTCTTTTCTCAGCCTTTTTTCGTTGCTGAACAGTACACAGGAGAACAGGGAAAATTTGTCCCACTAGAAACCACCATCCGTAGTGTACAGTCCATCCTCAGTGGAGCAGTAGATGAGGTAAATGAAGCAAGATTTCTCTACTTAGGGAGCCTGGACGAACTTAGCTAAATTTTATCCTTTATGAGATACCTATGCGTTGCGGAAAATGTAAAAATGCTGATACTAAAGTCATTGACTCCAGAATTATCGATAATGGACAAACCATTCGTCGTAGGAGAGAATGTGAATTTTGCGGGTTTAGATTTACGACGTTTGAAAGGGTCGGTAGTACAGATTTACTGGTCGTGAAAAAAGATGGTTCCAAAGAAATGTATGACCGCCTCAAGCTGAAGAAAGCCATCCTCCTTTCGTTTGCCAAGATGGATACGAAAAACGAAGAAATCGAGAATATCCTCAATATCCTAGAAATCCAGCGGCAATCTCAGGGGACCGAAATTTCCAGCAAACAAATCGGGGACGATGTTTTGGAATTGCTGAAACAAGACTATCCAGTTCCTTACGTCAGGTTTGCTTCCGTATACAAAAGCTTTGAAAATTTAGAGGATTTCAAAAAGCTGATTGGCTAGTAAAATGTTTTCTAGGGTTGATACAGTTGCTCTATTTTTTCAACGCTTTCCTCCCGATTAAATGTCTTACTAGGGATGGACTCAATATTTCCCTCTCTGATTTCTTTTATTCCTTGGACAATTGCTTCACGAGAGCTAGGCGAAATGAATTTTACCTGTCCGCTTACCACTTCAGGAATAGCTGCCACTTGAGTGGTTAAAAGCACTTTCCCCATTGCACACGTTTCACTATGCACAGACCCAAACCCTTCTGCGAGACTGGGAGCGATAACAATATCAGCAGTGGCAACCAATTCACGAAGTACCACTTGAGGCTGCTCGTCGAAAATGTAGACACCACCTTTCATACTGTGCCCCGTTAGAACTGCGGGGAAGTGGGGTAGAGGGGATTTTTTGGTTGACAACCCCCCTTCCATAGGATTCGGACGCTTTATTAAAGCGTCCCTACATCCCTTGTCAGGGGGATACGCAACTACTGCCTCACTATATCTGATTATCTTCTCCCTAATTTCCCTATCTCTCTTCGCGGGTATTAAATTAAAAATCAATACACCATCCGGGTTCCCCTGCAAAATTTCAGGAATCGCTTCAACGAGATAGTCAATCCCTTTGCTCATTCCACTATGTCCATAATAAAGCATCAAATACTTCCCTTCCCATCAGAATTTTTTTCTCAATTGCCTTTTCCTCTCTTCGCTGACCTCCCCCGCATCCCAAAAGTCCGTATCTACACCATTATATATCAAATGCAACTTCTCGTCAGGAATTCCATACACCAATCTGACACTATTTAACGTGTAAAGCGATACACAGTGATAAACATCGTGTGGAAACTGAAACGTCAGCCATTCAAAAAGCTGAAAAATCCGACGAGAATATCGTGGCTTAAATGTTGTTCGCAATTTCCCAAAAATTTCGTGGATGGTCAGCAACGTTTTCTTGCTAAAAAGCATCCCCAAAATGCTGGCAGGAATAGCGGAAGTATAGGTAGAAGAATGGATAACCTCAATTTGCGGATGTTCTCTTAAAATCTTAGCTCCTACTCGCAGAGCCTGAAAAAAAAAGCTTTTTCTCTCCCTCCCTATTCTCTGAATAGTGAGGTTTCCTTGCACTTCCTTCTCGGGCAAGCTCTCATCAAAACGAGAGGTCAATAGGGTGATATGATACTGCTTTTTTAATAAACGAAAAATCAGCTGTTCAAAAACGTTTTCAATCCCTCCTTTATGGGGTGCATAATAATCCAAGAGAAAAAGCAGATGTTTCATAGAGAGAATATGCGGATTCAGGGGCTTTTTTCAAGGCTTTTTTCAAGGCTTTTTTGTGAAAAATCTGCTCTAGATTCGTGAACCTGGAAGAAATAGAAAATAAAATAAAATTTGCCACAGAACCTGTTAATGTACGGACATCTGAAAAAAAAACACCTAATGACAGGAAAAGAGAAAACTTCAAAGTTCAAGCTAGGAGTCATAGGAGAGGGCAGCCCCGGGAAGGCCGTTATTGACGTAACAATTGTAAAGTACACCTCACTCTTCATCGATCCAAAGTACTCTACTTCCTGCCCCATCCGTAGACGAGACTCTGAGATAGAAGATGTACTTAAATACTGAGCTCCCCACTTCGGACATAACCGCTTGATATTTGTAATATTAGTGGCAATATCGCCAGCTCTGGGACATGAGTTCATAGTTTATAATTACTTGTTCACGTCAGTCTTTCTATCATCGTCTTGATTTTTCATCCCTCATCCAATGTATTCCCATTTTTCTCCAGATAGGATGTTTTATCATAGTGATTTGGGTACTTGTCATCATTTCCACCTCCCTTAAAAAGTTCGCCAAAAGTTACTCCTTCAATGGTGAGTTTACCCGTCATTTGTCTCTCTTCAAATCGAGAATTTCGCAATTTTAGAGTTTTCAGATCTTTTGCTTTCTCATTCCTTGCAAAAATGTACTCTAAAAATCCTTCTGCTCCTTGATAGTTTCAGTCCTCGTAATTCGGAGTCTGGATATGGTATTGTTTTACAAAGTCTCTTAGCTTTTTTTGAACTGTTTGCGAAAGAACTTGCAAATCAGCTTGGTTTTTCTATACTCGCTTTGGCTAAAAAGCAGAAATATACGGTTTCTCAACTCAAACTTCGTAGAGCTCAGAGGGCTAAAAATCTGCAATCAGTGTTTGTTCCTTCCCATTTGGAAGCGTTATCTCGTGATGCGACGGTGCTGTTTGTAGACGATGTGACGACGACGGGTTCTACGTTGCTCGAAATTGCGAA
>JAITQZ010000040.1 GCA_031288635.1 Candidatus Peribacteria bacterium
TAATAGAGCAATAAATTCATTCTATAATTTTTTCTAATTTCTGTCTTTGTTCTTTATCGTCATCAGTATCTTTAAATGTTTGTGCTAAATCCTCAAGCTGTGCTGCTTGTTCTATTAAACTTTGAATAGAATTAAGATTATTGAGTATTAAGCCTTTGAGTCATACAAATTGCTGTACTCGTTTCTCCTGCATTTTAATAATTTAATAAATAAAATACTACTTATTAGATATAGAAATTATAACAAAAATCAATAGCAAAACTTCTACCCTATAGTCCCACGTATTTATCTGGGAAAGATAATATACTAATAAGTCTTTAGTGAAAGTATTTTGCGTTGAAAAAAATAGAAAAATAGTTGATTTCAAATAGAAATTATATATAATGGAAGAGATGAAACGCAACTATTGTAGTTGGTTCTCGTCTTGTGGTTATTCTCTCATCTTCTAAAAATGAGGCTTTAAGCCTCTTTTTTATATATTTATAAGTAATATAATTTTATTTACAAAATATGTAAATTTCCACTTGATTTATGTAAATTTTTTAGTATACTGCAAACATCTCAATAATGAGATGTTGAGATAACCACTTTTATTTTCTAAGTGTTTTGATGGAAACAACACTATCATGAGAGCTAGAGGAATTGCTCTACAAAGATGGGAAAGGTAGGTATCCACCATGAGTAATCAAGAGGTTCAGAACAGCATACGTTAAGTTATGCTCTGCGAAGGACTTCAGAGACATTCAAGCGATTGGGTGATTCCATTTCAAGGAGTTGAAATGAGATAAATCCGGTACATTATGTCTAAGGTTGAATATACAATGGAGATTGGAATTCAAACTTGATGAAAATAATAATCCTAAAATTCTCTATCTCCAAAGGATTAGCAACCACTACCAGTAGGTAGTGGTGCTAATCTCAGCACTTAGAAGATATATAAAAAGATTAGTTTTATAACTTAACGTGTAGCGACGATGGAAAGAGTAATAATTGCTTATCACCCGGGGGAACACATCAAAGAAGAATTATGAGCAAGAGGACGAAGCCAAAAACAATTTGCAGAATTGCTAGGGGTAGCCCCCAATGAAGTAAACGACTTAATAAAAGGTCGTAGAAATATTACAGCAGTTCGAGCAATGAGAATTGGTAAGGCTTTTGGGCAATCTGCTGAAATGCGACTATGAATACAGAATTATTACGACATTTATTTAGCGTCTAGAAACAAACAACAATTAAAACTTGTTCAAGAAATTTGAGTGAGAAGAGAAGCAATGGCTTTTGCATAGAATGTATATAAAAAAGTAAAAGACCCTTTGTAAAAAGAGGGTTTTTTTCTAAATCAGTCTTGAGTGAAAGTATTCTGATTACTCTATCAAATCAAAGTGGAGAAGTAACGGAAGCTATAAGTATTGGTAAAAATTTATATAAGTCCAACATATAAACAGAAATATCGTCTTATAAATAGGATGAGAACGCCTTATTACCTCACAAATAAAACAATTATTCAGCAAATAATAGCCAGAAATAGAAAAACAATAATTCATAAAACTACACCTACCAAATATCATCAAATTATTGATTTTATTGTTTTCATATACATATCAAAAAATAAACTAAACATCCTAATTATAATTAAATTCTCTGAATAATCAATGATAAGTTGTCAAGGATGGCAACTTATTTTTTTTTGAACATTTAGTGTATGTACCAAAATGCCCCCCAAAAATACATATCATTTGATAACATAGAGGATTTATAATATAATTTTCATTATTTAGTTTCTTATTAGTTTTCTATGAAAAAGCTAGAGTATCAAGCTTCATTAGACTATTCATCAGTCCTTGACTGACTAAATGAGATAAAGAAAGCTTTTGATAAAACTTGAAAAACTGTTGTCATAGATTTGGACGCCTCCCAATATACAAAAGAAGTAGATGAAGTAAATAGTAAGAAAATAAAGCAGGAGGTTGATACCTCAATGATAGAAGAATGATACGGGGAAATAAGGGAGTTTGCAAGAGATACAGGAGTTGAACTTGATAGAGAACACCAAATAAAAATGCTGGTGGATATTGAAGAGGTAAAGGCAAGAATAGAAAATCTTAAATTAGCACTCAAAGACCCAGCTTTTGCAGATAGAAAAATTGAAATTGCTGTACAAGCAACACATGCAAAGGAAGAATTAACAGAGATGAAAAGACAATTCAAAAATTATCAAAATACTGGTGAAGAAGGTCTTTCTCGTCTACAAGCAAAGTTTAATTCTGTAAATGCTACAACGAGAAGTTTTTGAAGCCAACTTGTACAGGCTTTTTCTGGTTGATTTTCTGGGGTATTAAAATTAGTTGCAGCAATCCCATTAATATGACCTGTAGTTTCTATAGCTATTTGATTTCTAAAGACATTGCGATGAGCAATAACAAGTTGTGTAAGTACTGCAATGGAGTTTGAAGACGCTTTTGTTGGAGTTCGTAAAACAGTTAATGGTACAGAGTCCGATTTACAAAAAATAGAGAACTGATTAATAAAACTTTCCAAAACTATTCCACTTTCCGTAAAAGAACTTTGAAAAATCGCTGAGCTTGGGGGGCAACTTTGAGTACCGACTGCTGATATTCTGGATTTTACAAAAACAATTGCAATGATTGGGGTTACTACTAATCTCACTGAAGAACAAGCAGCTACCTCTTTTGCAAGAATATCAAACATATTAAACGAACCGATTAAAAATGTGGATAAAATGGCTTCCGTTGTTGTAGAATTAGGAAATAATTTTGCGACATCAGAAAGTGAAATTGTAGATTTTACCAGTAGATTAGCTTCAGCGGGGGCAATAGCCTGATTAACAACCGCACAAATTATCGCAATATCAACAGCTTTTTCGTCTGTTAATCAAAGTGCAGAAGCTGGGGGTAGGTCTGTTCGTGAAGTAATGCTCAATATTACACAGGCGGTTACTACAAATAGCAAACAATTAGAAAGATTTGCGGTTGTGTCTGGAAAAACTGCAAGTGAGTTCGCAAAACTCTTTAAGGAAGACGCAAGCAAAGCGTTTGACTTATTCGTTCACGGATTGAAAAATTCTGGAGATGACGCAATAGGAATTTTGCAGGAGTTAAAACTTAAAAATTCAAATACTATCAATGCGTTGCTATCTCTTGCAAATAATGCTGATATTCTGACGCAGGCTTTGGATATGGCGAACAAAGCACGAGATGAAAACAATGCACTCCAAATTGAGGCGGATAAAAGGTTTAATTCTACATCAAGCCAAATCCAGATACAGCAAAATAGACGAGCTGCCTTTGGTGCATCGTTCTGACAAGTATTTAACGCGATATGGGTTCCTGTTTTCAAATGAATTACTAGTTTTTTTATAGACATACTTCCTGTCTTATTTGATAATGTTGGAGTTTTTATGGATAATGTAGTAATAACTTTTATTAACTGAATAAACTACATTATAGACGCTCTTATGAATATCCCTTGATGATTAGCAATGGCAACAAATGAGGGGTTGTCAATACTTTCAGATTTTCTAAATTGGACTGGAGAAAAAGTAAATCGATTAATAACTCAAATTAAAAAAATACCTTGAATGTCGGATGTAGTAGGAGATTTCAAATTCTGAACAGTTAATTTTGCCCCAGTTAAAGAACCAGAAGTAAATCGAGGAAAGTATACACAAGAATTTAAGAAGTTTAGGAGCATATCCGATGAGATAGATACTTCGATTTCTGCTGCAAGTGAGAATATTATGAACAAAATAAAAGGAGAAATTGTGGATGAAAGTTTAGCATTAGAGAAATTACAGGATATTACAGATAAAACAAGTAAATGAACGGAAGATATGCTGAAAAAAAGGAAAGAAGAATTGAAAGAATTAAGAGACGAAGAAATAAGAGCAATTCAAGAAAGCACAATGAGCCAAGAAGAAAAATACCAAGAAATCCTCAAAATTAGCGAAGAATACGACAAAGAAATAATAGAACTTGAAGGGAAAACACAAGATGAGCTAATAAAGGAAGCAGAAGAAGCAGAGAAAAAAAGATTAAAAGACTTAGAGGACGCAGCAAAGAAAGAGGTCAAAGCAACACAGGATAAGTACAAAGATATTACCAAAGAGATAGATAAGTTCCAAGATAAAGTAAAGGATTTAGAAGAAGACATAAAAGACTGGGGAGAGAAGAATCAAGAACGATTGGGGGAGATGACCAATGACATAAGAGACCTCAACAGAGAAATAGCAGACGAAGAAAGCGAGCGTGCTATAGACAGAGCGGAAAGATACGTAGAGATAAAGAAAGAACTAGATAAACCAACAGATAAGAATACTGACTGAGAAGAGAGAAATAAACTGCAAAGAGAATTTGAATATCTAACAAAAAATACTACTGAAGAGCTGAGAAAGCAAGCAGAAGAGTATGATAAACTCACAGACTCCGAAAAAGATGACTTGAAACACCAAGAAAAAATTAATGCATTGATAGAGCAAAGAAACATTTCTCAAGCACTCGTTAATACTGCAGAAACGGGAGGGAATGGGATAAGATATACCGATGAAGATGATGGCAGTATGAGAGGTTTCTATCTTGACGAGAAATGAGAAGAAAAAGAGGTAGTAGATTACAAAAACCTCCAGTACCTTATTGGCCTCAAGAATAAGCAAACTGCTATGGAACAAGAGCTGGTTGATATTAAGAATTCTCTTGCTGCTGAATATGAGCTTTATGCTAAGTATGATGAAGACAGAGCGAAGATGGAACAAGATTTTACAGAAGAACTTGCTGAGCAAATAGAAGAGAGAAAGGAGAATATGACCGATGAAGTAGACCACTATAGAAAAGAGGCTGAAAGAAAAGTAGATATTGCACAAACTACCGCTCAGCAGCTGGAAGAAGCAGCTGTAAGAATATTAGCAGCACAGGCGAGAATAGCAGATAGTACCAGTGGAGGATGAAATACCACAAACAACAACACAACCGTCAACCAGACCATCAACAATGCAAGCGATATGTCTTTCTATAACTCTTTGAAAAAAAGCATTACTCAGACTTAGTTTTATATTGCAAAAATAGAGAGAAAGTATACAATTACCTTGTTTTATCTTGCATATTTCAGAATGGGGCTAGGTTATGTATCAATTATTTGTCTTGTACTTGTCTCCTTGCTTACGATAAGAAGATATTTTTTTGAAAAGAAACGTAGATACCGGGGAATAAAAGAAATAGAAGAGAAAGAAAAAGTCATTAAGGAAATACAAAATATTGAAGCCAAGAAGGAAAAAATACTCAGCTATTATGATTTTAATGATGCAAGTGAGGCTTCTTTTGCTAAATTCCTATTACAAAATTTATGAGAAAGGAAAAGATACCTCATAAAAAGATTTCTGTAAGAAATTGCCATATTTTTAGCCAAAAAGCTCGTATAATCCCCGCAATGGGGATAAATGATATAAATAAAGCTCGTCTAGCATTTCTTTTATCTATCCAGAAAAGGAAATCTCCTAGAATTCATTGCTTTATATATTCTATATGTAATTGTCAGTAGGTGGTTATCTCTGGGAAAACCGTCCAAGTATTATCGTCTCAATATTTCATTGATTCTACTAGTCAGTGGTGATGGAGAAATTCAAAATCGTTGTCCCAATAAAATACCGTATCATCTCTTTTCTCTACCGATTTAGATATTCTTCATAACAATTTTTTCTGTTTGCTGGATAAATTTAGTAGTTCTTTCATTTCTCAAATAGAAAGTAAAATCCTTTTTCGGGTATACTTTCCCTTGATTTTGTAGCAATATTCGCTACAATCCAAGCTGGATAAAATGTCCCAAAAAAGTAGCAGATTTGTGGTCTAGCTACTTTTTTTATATGAAATTTTAATGTATTATCAAATCAATTTCTATTCCCCTATTTATCCACTTTTTTATGTCTCAAAAAAAACCTCAAAAAAGTTTGCATTTTAGAATTTTTTTTATAAAATAGAAAAAAAGAAAGAAAAAAAAATTAATAATTTTTCCGCTTATCGTAGCGATTTATAATATCTCTCCATTACAATGAAAGATTTAGCGACAATTTCCTATCTCTTAGAAAAAGAAAAGAAACCTATTTATCAAACCAAATTTTATAAACTACTCTTTTACATAGATTTCTATACGTATAAACACAGTGATGACTCTTTAACTGGGGCGATTTATTATAAGCTCCCTTTTTGACCAGTCCCACTTTCTATAAAAACATATATAGATATTATTGCCGAAAAAATAGGGGTATGAAAAGACGAAATAGAACAAAAAGACTTATTCCCAGATATAGAAAAATATAAAGCAGCAATTTCTACAAAATCTGATGATGGACGTTTGCAGATTTCTCTCATTGAATGAGGTTCTTTTGCAAATATGCTATCAGAAAAAGAGAAAGAGCTTATTGACTATGTGTATCTAAAGGTTGGTCATTTATGAGTACAAGAAATAGTTGATAAATCACATAGCGAAGAATGATATAAAGCAACAGATATGTTTCAGCCTATTTTTTATTGATTTGCAGAATCTTTATCTATATAAATTATGACAGCGGGAAATATTAATTTTTCAGGGGGAAATACCCCACTCCCAGCAAGAAAGCATATAAATACTATTTCTGAACTAAAAGACTGATGAGTTTATTTTATGTCTCCAATGGAGGGTTTTGGTAAACAAAAAGATATAGATGGAGATGTACAAAACTCAAAAGGACATTTCCGATTGTTTGTTAAACTGGATGACTGATTTTACCGATTTACGCTTACCTCCCGTTTCTTCAAATCCTTTTTCCAAGAAGAAATAGGGGGGATTTTAGATTTCCATTGACAATATTGCAATGCCTGTAGTTATATTTCTTCATTGCAAAAATCCAATCCTCAATTCTGAGATATGATAGAAAAATATAAAACAACAAAAGAAGTAATAGAGAGAAGATATATCTTTTTGTTAAACAAGAAAAAGCTCTGATTGAACAAAGAATCTATTATAAGACTAGATAAAATCAATAAAAAAGATAATGCTCTCATCGGAGGATACCTCAAAAACAAGCTTTTCCATTTTATAGAGTATTGATGTTTAGATATTTATGATAAATATGTTATAGCTGCCCATATTATGGCTAATAGAAAAGAAAACGTAAGTAAGGAAATATCGTCTATATATGATAACTTATTATACGAAGTGTATAAAAAACGAAAACAAATATGACCAGATAAATAATACTCCATCTATTCCTTCAATAACCTTCTGATTTCTTCCTCATCGTTTTTCTCCCGAAATTCTTTTTGCCTTGCTCGTCATTTATTCAGATTTCTTCCCTCGTCTGTGATATTGTTTGCGTTTCGTGTCATCCCGTTGGAAATTTCCCGCACTTGCTCATAGGTGAACTCATTGATTATTTGCTGGATGGGGGTTTGTGTTGAACTTGCAACATTCATAAGAAAGGAAGAATAAGGTCATCAAGCAACCCCTTCTCACTTAGAGGGGACTTTTGTTTCTTTATTTTCCACCCCATAGAGATAGGTTTTTTCAAGTATTTCTATTATCGTTTTTTGCTGGGCAATAAGATATTTTCTTTCCGACTTTCTAAACTTTTTCCCTCTGAAATGCTCAAGAATTGCTACCAGAAAAAAATGGATGTCAGATGGATTTTTAACCCCTTCAAAATAGGCAAGTGTCTCTGCTATAGTAGCCTGTTTGATTTCCAGAGAAACATGCTTATTCCACTTAAACCACAGAAAGCGTTTAGGGATGACTAGCTTTACGGTGAATACTTTTCTGATGAGGTGCTGCATTAGCTCATATCTTTAAGTCTTAAAAGTCTGATTTCTTTTGTAAGTTCTTTCTGCCACTTGGTGATGGTGAACGGATACACTGCGAACTCTCCGACACTGTAGGAGATAATCTTTGTTGCATTTTCGTACAATATTTTTTTCCCGTTGATGAGAGCCTCTCCCTTGAAATCAAAGTATTTGTTTGTGTTCCTTACGTCTACGTTTACCATATCGCCTACATTAGCTAGCAAACTTCCATCAGTAATAGAAATCTGATAGCTTCTTTGGGGTTTGGAGAGTCTCTTCGCTTGGATTTCTGCACTGTCAACGATGTCTCCATTACGGACGCTCACGCTTCCTACCCCCTTCAAAAATCACTCAAAGAAGTCTGCATTGATACTTGTTTTCCCATCCACATCCTCAACTATTACTACGTTGCAGCTGGTAGCTGTCCCGACACTATCAATAGCCGAGATATTTCACGGGTTGTCGCTTCCTCCATCGTAAATAATGGTTGCGGGAAGTTGTTTACCTATGTTTTCCGCAAAGATGACGTTTCCATCCATAATATCCCAATAACTCTCTGTCATCTCGGCTATTTCATCAAATATGTCTGCATAGGTGTCTCCTTGCTGGAGTTCCAAACTGATGGACTTTTCAAATCTTATCTCACTTGTCCAGTGGTCATTGTAGATGGCATATTCATTTAGAAGGGTTGAGACGATTTCTTGCACGCTTTTATCTTTGAAATCATACCCCGGTAGCACTTTTCTTTTTTGCATAATACCTTTTTCGTTCCTTGCCGTAATATCCATCATATTTCGTCTCTGCCAGACGGGTTTGATTTCGTAGATGAACCCCACAAAGACACGCCTATCGTTATTCTGACCTACCTCGTAAATTTCTATCTTGCTGTCCTCTTCTACCCCATCAATAATCGGGATAGAAAGCTGAGCTACACCAAAATCATCAAGGCTGGTTTCTATCTCTACTTTAGAGATAATTTCTCTCTGGGCGATGACCTCGGTTGACCGCTGGTTGGCATAGAATTTAGCAAGCAACATTCAGGTTTTTCTACTAATAATTAAAAGTATCTCTCCAAGTGATAAAGATTTCTGGCTCCTCTAGTGGGTCATCTGAGATGACAACGATATGGTTTTCACCAGGTGCAAGGTAGATGTCTTTTCCTGTTTTACGCTTGCTCGTAATATCCTGTCCCAAATTATCTATCACCCAGTCTTTCCCCTGTATCATATCGATATTTCTGTTGTCATATACGAGGCTTTGGGTGGTAGCTTCTAGTCTCAACGCTTGTCCCGTGGTTGCATTGAAGATTTTTGGGTTGGTGCATTTACCGATGACTTGGATTTTCACCGGGGCGTTTCGGTTCCCTTGATTTTCTACACTTCCCCCTCCACCAAATCACCCTATAGCAAATGGGAGAGCTTGTGGGAGCGGAGAACCACTAAAAAACCCCATAGGGATTTGCTCGGTGTAGGTTTCTAGTCCGTAGACCTTCTCGCTGGGACAAGCAAGCTGGAAGGAATAGCCAAATTTTAGGGCGGTTACATCGTGTTCTGCGGTGATTGCTTGGCTGACTTTCGCTTTGCAGGTTCTGGGTTTCCCGTCTCCTGTCTCTCGAAAGAGGTCGAAGTATTCGTTGTCGTCGGTACCGGGTGCCAGACTCAGATTTTTCTTGAGGATTTCTAGAACAATTCCTCTAGTTTCTGTAGTTAAACAGTCTCCCGCTCCCGAAAAATTGATATAGCGTACTCCATACAGGGAGTGGGAGAGGATACCGCCGTGATAGTTGGCGTTGATAAATTCGTCCGTTCTGGATTTTAGGTCATCGTTTACTTTCTGAAGCGGAAAAGAATAGTGCAACGTTTTCTGCAGTAAGTCTTGTGCCGCTCCGCTGAAGTCTAGCTCCTTGTATTTCCAGTTTTTTCAGAACATTAGACAATGGTTTCAAAATAAATTACTCTAAATTCTCCAGACATCCTTGTACCACATTCAGCTTTCCCTCATTATACGCTTTCTGCATACGGAGTTCCTCGTTGAATGCGTGTCTCTTATCCTTTTCTGCTTGTACGGTGGTATGTTCCCAATACCAAGAATTACTTT
>JAITQZ010000104.1 GCA_031288635.1 Candidatus Peribacteria bacterium
CTTGTTCGTCCTCAGTCAGCGTTTTTTTCTTCTCTTCCCAGATAGCCTTGGCAGTAGCAAAGGAATGGTTCCCATCTCCCATTGCAAACAGAAGAACTCCCAAGTCTTTTCCGACTCCATATTTTGTTTGGAAAGTCTCAGCATCAGCCAGCTTTTTCAATCCGTTGATAACTTGTTGAATACTGGCTTCATCAGCGATATGGTAGCCTTTCACGTGTCCTCCATTCATCATCAGGTCAAAATCGTACAGCTGCTCAAACGCTGCTACACGTTCTGCCAAAGGCTCAATCACTTGTCTTTCAGGGTCATCAATGAGCACCATAATATGTGGACTTTCCAAAGGAGCACCCTGTCTAATTTTAATTCTCGGGGGCAATCTCTCCAAAATCGTTCCTTCAGTCGCTCTAATGAGGGTTTGAGAGCCTTTATGATAGTCATAGTGTTCCAAGTCCAATGCAATCATCAGTCCTTTCCTAGAGCGAGTACGGGAAGTCTGTCTGTCGAGCAGAAGTAGTCCTGTTCCTTTGTTTTCCAAAATTCCTTGTTGTAAGTAGTCTTTCATCGTTTGTTGGATATTCGCAATTCTCTGGTCAGCGTTTTCTTCCGCTAAATAGACTTCTGGGAAAATAAGATGAGCAGTAGAAGGCTGGTCTCCGATGTATTCAGCTACGTTTTGTCGATATTCTGGCTGAGAAGTGTATTGGTCGCAAGCAACAACAGCCCATTTATTTCGGTCGATAGGGGTTTTTGGGAGATAGATTTCAGGAAGCAATACTCCGAGTTCTGGATAATGGGTTTGCATTAGCATACAGAAAAAAAACTAAAAAGCTGATATAACCATAGAGTTTTATAGAAAGAATGCAATAGAGTTTTATAGAAAGAATGCAAGAGGTATTAGTATTCCCCTAAGCGTTGAATGCTTCTCGTGAAAAAGGTCAGCTCATTCAAAGACTTCTGCACATTTTCGTCCGTTGAAGTCCCTGCAAATTCTAGTCGGAACGTGTACATAAAAGGGTCTTGAAAACTCGGAAGACTCTCAATTTTCGTGAGATTTACATTGTTAGTGGCAAAAGCCCCGAGACATTTGTATAGACTAGCTGGAATATCGCGAGCCTGAAAAAGAAGGGTCATTTTGCCTTTTTTGTCGGGATACTTGAGGGTATTGTCTTTATGAGCTACTACAAAAAATCTGGTGGTATTCCCGTCTTGGTCTTGTATATTACGTGCCAGAATATGGAGGTTGTAAAGGTTTCCCGCTTGTTCTGAAGCAATGGCTGCTACTCACGCTTGAGCGTGGTCAGAGAGATATTTCGCAGCTCCAGCCGTATCGAAGTATTCTATCGCTTGCATATGATGTTGTGTGAGAAAATTATAACATTGGTTCAACGCTTGAGGATGAGAAAAAACCGTATGAACATCTTCAATATGACGTTCTTTTGAGAGCAAGACGTGATTAATGGCGGTATGCACTTCACCAATGATTTGATAGTCATAACGCAGAAAGTTATAGAGATTATCGTGAATACTTCCTGCTCTAGAGTTCTCAATCGGAAGCACTGCCAGTGTATCCTGATTGATACTTTTTCGTACCTCAGTAAAAGTAGAAAAATTGAGGATATTTTCTTTGGGGATATGGAGTTGCTTTGCGACAACTATTGCTGTGTTATGGCTATAAGCTCCAGGAATTCATTGGTAAGCGAGATACATTGAGAGGGAGGAGGAAAGATAAAAGAGGAAAGAAAGATAAAAGATTGAAACGAGAATAACAATACCTATTCGGAGACCGTTTTCTAGTTAAAATGTAAAAGATGAATTTTTTCCTATTGCATTTGCTACCGTATTTCACTATAAAATCTTTAATCTTTAGCCATTAACTATTATCAATAATGCACATTCTCGTACTCAACGCTGGGAGCTCTTCCTTCAAATACCAACTCTTTGACCGAGACCAACACACCATTCTTGCCAGAGGAAATGTAGAAAAAATCTGAATGGATGGCTCTTTCATCAAACACAAAGACCGCAATGAAACAAAATCAGAGTTCTCTGGAAATCTGGCAAATCACCGTGAAGCCTTAAAAAAAGTCCTTGATATTCTCGTCAGTCCAGAACACGGTTCTTTAACCAGCTTAGACGAGATTAATGCAGTAGGACATAGAATGGTTCACGGAGGAGAAATGTTTCAGCACTCTGTCGTAGTGGATGCAGAAGTGTTGGCAACCTTGAAATCTCTTATCCCCCTTGCTCCTCTCCATAATCCAGCCAACATTATGGGAATTGAAGCAGTACAAGAAATCTTGCCTGAGGTACCAAATGTAGTAGCTTTTGATACGGCATTTTTCCAAACCATGACACCAGAACACTATTTATATGCACTTCCTCGTGCATATTACGACAAGTATAAAATCAGAAAATACGGATTTCACGGTACTTCTCACAACTACATTTCTCATAGAGCGTGTGAAATCCTTGGGAAAGACTATGCTTCCACCAAGATTATCACGTGCCACGTAGGAAATGGAGCCTCTCTAGCAGCTATTAAAGACGGGAAAGCTTTTGATACCACGCTCGGTTTTACTCCTCTAGAAGGGCTCATAATGGGGACGAGGTGCGGAGATATCGACCCAGCGATTATCCCTTTCTTGATGAAAAATGAAGGACTTTCAGCAGACGAGATAGATACGGTACTCAATAAAAAAAGCTGAGTTCTCTGACTGTACAATGGAACTTCGAGCGATATGAGAGATATTGAAATAGGATTTAACGAAGGAAAGGAATTGGAAACTCAGATTTTGCATATCTATGTAAATAGAATTTTGAAATATATTGGTGCGTATACTGCTTTGATGAATGGCGTGGATGTCATCGTGATGGCAGCCGGAGTGTTAGAAAGGTCTCCCATTATCAGAAAGCTGATTGTTTCCCAGCTTGGACGACTCGGAGTAGGGTTGGATGAGGCAAACAATGACTTTAGAGAGGAAGAAAGAATCATCTCTACGCCAGAAAGCCAGACCACGGTAATCGTGGTACCTACTGATGAAGAATATATGATTGCAAAAGATACATACGCATTAGTAAAGTAAGTCTGCTTTATTTCTTTTTTCCTAATAAAATGAGAACAAACCTAACCAAATTTCAACGATGTCCGTGATGTGGGAACTACCTTATTCATTTAGCTATCAAACAAGCGGTCGCTCAGCTTAGTATTCCAAAGCATAAATTGGTGGTGGTGACGGGGGTTGGCTGCAATTCCAAAATGAGTCAGTACCTCGATGGATATGGAGCAGAGACCTTGCATGGGAGACCAATCCCTTTTGCTATAGGTGTAAAATTAGCTAATCCAGAACTTACCGTAATTAGTATGGAAGGGGACTGAGGAAGTTATGGAATTGGGTTGGGACATCTCCTGCACGCAGCGAGAAGAAATACCCCGCTGTTGCATATCACTTGTGATAATGAAAATTACGCTTTAACAACAGGGCAAGCGTCTCCTACGACTCCTACCCAAGCGAAGACAAAGTCTACTCCTAAGGGCAATCATATTCCGCCTTTTCATCCGATACATTTGGTAGAAAGTGCGGGAGGACAATTTGTTCGTCTGCTCAAAGACAGTGATATAAAAAATCTGGCAGCTACCATTGCAGTAGCACTCCAATTTGATGGATTTTCTCATATCAATGTGCAACAAGCTTGTCCGAGCTGGAAAAGGTGGTAGAGATTCCAATAGAAAGTATCGTGTCAGGGTTATAAATTTTTTTTATAGGTCTTACCGTCACTCGCAGTATGTTCCAAAATGGAACATATTGAATATTCATCTAATTCACCAATAGCGAAAGTATTCACTAAATGTTTGGTAATAGCAGGACGTTTTGTCCCAAATAATTCAGCTATCTGGTCTTGTCAAAGCCATACCGTATCTTTATTCACTCATACTTCCAATTTTAGGGAAGGATTGAGTTGAAAAAGCATAATTGCTCATTGTCCTTTGAGTATTCACAGAGTTGCCATTATCAAATATTTGAACTAAAAGACTTCTTTGTGTAGAGCCTTTTTTGGCATAAATGCAAATCTCTTGTCAAAGAAATCAAAATACGGTATAGAGATAAGTTTACATCCTCTCCACAAAATATCATATATATATTAAATGAATGTGTTATTAATACGGGATTTTCTCCTTGATAAAGGTTTGTCGAGATTGTTGAGGAGTCATTTGAATTTTTTCTTCCTTTTCTACTTCTCTACGGTCTGGAATATGGGAAAAAGATGCGGTCGTAGTTGCTACCTCTGTTCCTGTTCAGCTTTTGAAGCTAATGATATGTTCCCCTCGGAAAATAGCGTTATTATCGTGAGCAAGAAAAAAATGTCCATAATCAGATGCGAGGTATTTTGCCTGGAAATTCTGAGCGTATTCCATTGCGGTTTGGACGGACTTGGTTTTTCTTTTTACAGAGTCCGTTGTATCAATGATGGTCTGATAATTGATGATGGTTCTAATCATTAAAATCATCGCTAAAAACAAAATCCCTGCGAGTCCTCGCTTGATGAGAGAACTATATTGGTTAATCAGATGTTTAAGCGGTAGCATTTGAAAGAGATATGAATAAAATGAATATTCCCCTTATACCAAGATTCTTCGTCGTTTATAGCCTGGTTCGTTGAAATAACGTATCGTTCTCCTCTGAGTGACGAAATAACAAACAGCACAACAACAGACTCTACAACTTAGAGATGGCTCGTTTGATGACTTCACTCATATTTTCTTTGGTAATCGTTCCTTCGTAGGTAGTTAATACTTTTTTTACTGCTTCAGCTTCATAGCCAAAGTTTTTGAGGGATTTTATGATACTTTTCAAAAATTTTTGTTCACCCTCTACGGCGGAAAGCTGTTTCAAATCAATGGTTCCTTTGAGTTCTAGCAGGATTTTTTTTGCTGATTTAGGTCAAATGCCGGGAATTGCTTGAAAGAATTTTACATCCATTGCTTGCAAGGCCTTTTTTAGTTCGCTTTCTCCGTATTGGGCAATGGTAAAGGCGGTTTTAGTTCAGATTCCTGAAATTTTTAGGAGAGCTTCAAAAAGCTGTTTTTGTTCTGCGGTATCAAATGCAAAATAGAGAATCGTCTTTTTCTTTTCGTCCAAATAGGGATAGAGAAAGAAATCACCGCTTTTCTGACTCCCTGCATAGCTAATCTGGATACCCATAAGGTCATTTCTCAATAAGAGCATACCAGCGTGTTGTTCAAACGTACCGTGAAAGAAATGAAACATTTTTAGGTCAAAGAGTGGAGATAAAAAAAGAAAGCTACACCGTCATTAACTGTACAGATTCTCCTAAACTTTACAAGCATAAAAATTGAGGTTGAAAATGAAAAGCATTTTGTTATGATACCGTTATTCAAAATATGCCAACTTAGCTCAGCCGGTAGAGCATCTCACTCGTAACGAGAAGGTCGTGGGTTCGATTCCCACAGTTGGCTAAGATAAAATCAATTCCTTTACACGAAGTCGAAAATATTCTGCAGGTACTATCCCTTGTTTAATCTCGTAGTCTAGTTCTACGAGTTTTTTGAAAAAATGTTTAATAAAAGCTGAATGCTCTTGCAAAATATCAATTTGTTTCAGTAAACTACTTGCAACAAAGGGAGCTAACTTTCCTTCACTCATCAACACTTTACTTTCACGGACACCGTGTTCATATAAATCCAATGTCAAAAGGTAATTCCTCAATCCTCGAAACAGCATTCCACTGGTTTGGTTCCAGTCAGTACCGTCATTTTGTATAGTATCCAGCAGAGAACAAGCTTGCTGAGGATGCGAAAAAAGGTAATCAAAAAATTTGAAACTATTGGCTTCTACTCTACTAAAAACCACATCTTCTACTACGTAAGCAGAAAGTAGCTCATTGGGATGAGCCGTTTGTCGGTAGCAGAGTTTTTCGATTTCACTGACGAGGCGAAATTGATTACTCCCTACTCTAGTGAGTAAGGTAGTAATGGCGTTATCATCCAGCTTTAAACCTTCTGCTTGCTGTTTGATAAAGGTTTTAAGCCCTGCAGCATTGTGGAGTCAGAATTCTTTGACTTGTCCTTCTTTACTTATTCGTTTGTAAAAGCGTCCTCTTTTATCCGGTTTGTACGAAACACAGATGAGGATAGTATCATCAGCGATTACAGTAGCCATTATCTCTTCACTCAACTTTTCAAATTGGTCTGCTTTCAGTTTGTTGGTTTGTTCCGTATCAAGTGGCAGCCCAAAGAGGATGACCAACTTCTTGGTAATGAAAAGTCCGCCTCCATAGAGATTTTGTTTGATAGCTCAGGAATCTCGATTTTCTCCATTGTAGCTAAAAACGCTTTCTGCTCCAAATTTCTGGATAAAGTTTTCTTTTCGTCTGGTGAGTTCCTGCCGAAGTTCGTAATGGTTCTCTCCGGTAAAGAGGTAGGGAGTCTGCATATAAAGTCTTTTAGGATAAAAAAACAGCTTTTTCTCAAGATACGAAAAGGCTGTTTATTTTCAAGGGAGGAATTTTATTATTTCTTATACGCTTGTTCAAAGTAGGCAGTTTTTTCTCTCAGTTTTTCCGTATGCGTACTTGCACTACCGTGGGCTGTATCTACAATCATCGGGTCTGAGATATATGTGTCCAGATACCAATGTGTAAAGCTTTCTGCGTAGTCTTCATCAGCATTTGTCATTGCATAGGTACTGACAAAATCTTCACTCGTACACGTTGATTTCTTTTCGTCCCGACAGATAGGATTAAACGTGCTACTTAGTGTATCCTTAAAGTAATAGAAGTAATGAGCTAATTCGTGCACTAAAATCTGTCTGACATATCTCTCAAAATTTTTGAGGTATTTTTCGGTTGTACAGAGATTGATATTCAGATTGATTTGTTTGAATTTTTTGTTGCTTCCATCGGTTCTTTGCGTCATATGGTAGCTTCCTTTGGTCGTACCGCAGCCGTTTACGTAGTTGATATTGATTTTCTCATTCAGTGTTTTTATATCTGATTTCCCCAGAAATCCAAAGTCTATCAGTTTCCCAATTTCTTTTTGCAGTTGGGCTTCGGCACGGGTTGCAAGCTCTAAGTCTGCAAGATTGTTCAAGCTGTCCGTTTTATTTATCAGACTTAAATATGTTTGCTCTGTGATGACTTCTGTGAGTGCACTGCCGTGCGTGGGCTCTTTTGTGGTTGTAGGAACTGGCGGAGTGGTGATGTTGGCAATTTGAGAGGACACTTTCGTAGTGTTATCAGTTTCTAAATAGAGGAGTTGGGTTTGTTCCAGTAGTGCATAGAAAAGGTATTTCTGTTCACAAAAAGTAGCTTCGTCAGAAGTGTTGATAGCCAAGAGAAGCTTTTTGAGCGAAGTAAATCTTTGGGCGAGGTCAGGCTTGCTGGTCTGCTTGTTAATAGTGGAGGATGTGGCAGATTTCATCGTTTCAGTAAGTTGTTTCGTTTCGTTGATAACGTCGGTAGGACATTTACTTTCGAGGACAGCATAAATGATAGGATACGAAATCTTTTGGGAGATTTTAGATTCTGAAAAGTTGAGAGCACTTTCCAGGAGTGTCTGGGTATCAATGAGAGAACGTTCCTGTTTTGAGCTGATTGCTCCAGAGACGCCACCGATGACCAGAAGGAGACAACTCAGCATAATTCCGGATTTTTTATATTCCATTCGTAGAGAGGTTAGAAAATAAATATACTATATTATACTATAAATAAAAAATATGTCAACTTTTTTGTAAGAAAATTATATAATGTAAATTACTAAGATAATACAAACTAATTAAAAAAGACTATTTCCAACCAAAAAATCAAGAAGAAAATTCTGAGATGCAACTTTTGTTATAAAATAAAACCACAATAACGGTAGATCGACAGTACCGAAAATCTCCCAAAAAATTTGCATAAATTTCGTTTTGAGCTATACTTCAATATTAGAGACTTTATTCCTTAATATAAAAAACGATGAAAAAAAGCAAAACATCAATCCTATTAGCAGCCTTCCTTATAGGAGGAGGAATGCTGTATCTTCAGGCAAGTTATCCAGCAAAAGAGGTGGTACAGTATGGAGTTGTAGAGGAAATTGCAGACAATCTCTACGAACCTCCTGAACAGATGGAGGAAGAAGCGATTTCAGATACACAAGCAGAGCTAAACGCTAACGATTCTTCCCCTACCTCAGAGGTATCGAATCCTGAAGAACCTTCTCAGAGTCTGGGTGACGATACTAAGGGCACATGAGAAAGTGAACTAAATTCAGAACAAAAATCAGATCCAAAATATAATGAAGGAAAAAACGAGGGTGAAGCACCTCTACCAGACCAAGAAACGGATAAAACAGAGACCGTTCCGGCAGAAGAGCTGTTGCCGATGCAAGTACTTTTCGAGCCCACATATGATATCAAAGCATTCAGTGCAGACCTTTCACGATGACGAAGTGTAGGAGCGAGTGAGAGTAAATGTTTCATCGTGGGAGTAGATGTACCCACTACGATAGAGGTCAACCGAGGAGAAGGGAATAACGAAACTTTTCCTATTGGAACAGGAGACGGAGTACTTCTATTGACGCCAGTATGTCATACGTATGCGATAGCAGCTACGTATACTCCCCAGATAGAGGGAAAGGGGATGATTTATCTTGACTATGGAAACGAGGCAATCACGGCATTTAGCGGACAGAACTATGGGACGCTTACGTATCTCAATCTAGCGGAGAATAATTTGAATAGGACAGAAGTGATTACAGAGCTGTTCACAGCCCTTCCCGCATTGAGAGAGCTCAATGTAGCAGACAATGCCTTTACGGTTACAGAGTATAATGACTTCTTACTGCACTTTAATGGGTTAAATCTAGGATTCACAGGAATTATTGATACTACAGCAGTTCAGTACGGAGGATGTAGTGAAACGTTTTCAGGGGAGGCAGTAGCAGCCCACGAAGCACTTATAGCAGCAGGGCGAGAGTTGAGAGACGGAGGAAAAGCGGTTTGTCCAGTAGCACCAATACCAGTCGCAAATGGAGGTGGAGGAGGTGGTCATTTGGAGAAAGATGTTTGCCCAGAGGGAGATAATACATCGAGTTACTATGACGGAGAATGTGGTAAAGAGAGCGAACATAACGTTGCAAACGAAGACAAAACATCTAATGAAGAGGGTGGTAGTTTGGAATCCATGTATTATGCTGCTTACAGATGGGCAAATGGAAATGGTATCACTACTGCAGATACGTATGAAGCAGTGAGAATTTCCGATGTTATTACGAGAGCAGAGATGGCGAAAATGATATCGATGTTGGCGACCAAACTGTGGTACAAAGTTCCAGATGTCGAGAAAAGAGAATGTGTGCAATTCGCTGATATGAAACAAGTAAACGAAGAGTTGCAATCTTATGTTATCGAATCCTGCCAGTTAGGGCTGATGGGAATGCACGGTGATGGAATCGGTGTGCTTGAAACGTTCTCTCCTACCAAAACTGTTACCAGAGCTGAAGTAGGGACGATTCTTTCTAGACTGTTGCGGGGGAGAGAGTATGCTACTCAACCAGGAGATGAAACATATTATGCGAGACATCTGCAAGCACTGAAAGATGCCGGTATTATGAAAACAGTCACTTATCCAGAGATGTTGGAGCTCAGAGGAAATATCTTGCTCATGCTCTGGAGAAGTTTGGGAAAATAAAGACATGAAGTTCCTTTTGAAAGACTAGAGAAAACACTTTAAAGAAATACCTCTTTACTCTATTATTTTTAACTTTATGAAACACACAAAATTACCTGCACTCGTACTGACGCTTATTGTCCTTGCAGGGATAGGAGCGGTAGCGTACGCCGTGTTTACAAGTACCTCCCATAGAGCTTCAACGCTGTATCCCAACGTAAAATATGGTTCACGATGCGGCCCAGCCCTAGCAGGAAGTACCCGAGTGGATGAGAGCGGAGCTCCTGTAGATTCACTGGCGATAGAGCAGACGGAGACGGCACCCAATATTTGGACCCCATCAGCTACTCCTGTCTACTATATGGGTGCAACAGAGGGTTGCCGTTTCGATTGTACTGTAGGATATGAACGAGATGGTGCGAGTTGTCCCGCTTCAGCAGGAGTATCTCACAATGAGACAGGA
>JAITQZ010000020.1 GCA_031288635.1 Candidatus Peribacteria bacterium
TGGAACCTATTCTTTTAACAAAATTAGGAGAGGCATAAAGATGATAGTCCTTCCAAAGCCCATCAATGAACGTTTTAAAATGAGCAAGGCGTGGGCTCGTTTTTATGTTTACAAATGAGGAGACCAATCGTATCGTGATCGTCTGGTCATTTCAATAGACCATCCACAACGTTCACATAAAAATTCAACTTCCCCAAAAACTCTGGTTTGAAATCTGTTACTTTCAATTCTACGACGATATAACATTTCAGAGTAATATGATAAAAAAGCAGATCAAGATAATAACTCTCTCCCTCCACTTTGAGTTCATATTGACTTCCCACAAACGCAAATCCCATTCAGAGTTCAAGCAAACATTGTCTGAGCTTCCCCAGAAGTCCTTCATGCAGCTCTTGTTCTGAATGTTCTTCATTAAGTTCAAGAAAATCGAAAAGATATGTATCTTTCAGAGCAAGTTTTACATCTTTTACCTGTGTATGAAGAGTGGTATCCAGATTATTATCTTTGTGTTCTATCATAAACCTTTCGTAATATTTGTTTGTCATCATATTGATTAAAAGTCTATATGACCAATGATATTTTTTGCACATTTTCAAATAGAATTCTCTTTGGAAATCTCCCTTACAATGTTCCAAAATGGCAACATTATTACTCCAACTAATTTCTCCCGACAGTGTCTGGAGTTTTGGATTTTCTCAGTAGGTATCATAAAAGTTTACCATTTTTCGTAGATTTTGAACAGAAAATCCTTTAATTCACGGATAAGCAAGAGCCAAATCTTTGGAGAGATTTTCAATTACCCTTTTTCCTCGTTCGTTTTTCTCGGAAATGAGTTTTCCAATCGTTCGATACAGATGAACGAGTTCCTTATTTACGGTTGACAAGGCTCTGTATTGAGCTTGTTCTATTGCTGTTTTGATTTCTCAGAGAAAGGAGTTATACGTAGAGAGCATCAGTATTTTGTTTGTTATAAAAATAAAGCCTCCTATATCTCATATCCTTTTTGACAGGTTTTTCAAGAGGAAATTAAGATAAAAAACTTTTATGATACAAAAATGCAAAAAGCGATTCTTCTAGTGTTTCCCACGTCGCTGAGTATATCGTTTGAAAATCTGGTACCAGCCCCTATTCAGCACCAAGTCGAAATTTCCGTAGAGCTCAATCTTACTTCCTCACAAGGACTCTTTGAATGCACTGACTCCGGTCAAAGGATGTTCAGGAAAGCCGGTAGGAGCTCCCCCCATCATATCGCAATAATCGTATCCATGCTCTCTAGCTCGCCCAAAAGCTCTGAATTTTAGATATTGTTGCCCTCCATAATTATTTTTTCCACGTTCAGCGAACCCGTAGAGATAGATTAAATGATTATTATCTAGGAGAAGGATACTTCCCGCAATGATTTTTCCTTCGTGCAGGGTGATGAAGATATGGCCACGGTCATTTTTTTCGAGATAGTCCATCAAGTCATAGAATTGCTGCTTGGTGATAGGAGCGAACCCTTTGAATCCTGCGACGGTTGCCCATTTCTGATAGAATTCTTCGTAGTGTTCGGGAGTGGCTTTTTGGAATTCAACGTTTTTATTGAAGCCGTGTTTGACCTTTTGCTTTGCTCCAGAATTCATCTCTTCTAGCAAATTCTCATCGGATTTATCGATGAAATAGATGATATTACTCTGAGGCATATTTTCACGAAAAGAGAGTTGTAGGTCGTATTCGGAGGTGATTTTTGTGCGGATATTGAGTCTCATTTGACGAATATCATTAGTAAAGTCATTTTCTCTCATTCCGCAATTTTCAAAGCTGATAATCTCATTGATAAATCAGAACTGAAAAGAGATATTTCCCCATTTATTGCCGTAATATTTACGCAGTCTAGCGAGTTCAGAGCGAACGAAATCTGGATCAGAAGGAAGCTCTACCCCCATAATTTGGTATCGCTGCAATTGGAACAGTCAGATTTTTTTTCTTTTTACCAATCAAAAATACTCCTGCCCAAAGAGTTTAATCGTGAAATGCTCCTTGTGATAGACCTGGGACTGGATGTCTTTTCGGAGCTGAGTTTGATAGAGATTGTAGTAGGTTTGTTTGAGCACCATAGCTTGATTATAGCTAAACGGGAAAAAAATGCAATGCTAGCTTGATGCTGATTTTCTGTACTTATTGGCTTTGAAATCTTTTGCTTCGTCTTTTGTAATACCTGCCTTCTCTACCATAATAACAATCATATGTTTTCAACAGTTTAACCATTTCTGCATATTCCCAATTCCGACCCCCCATACTTATGCTAATTGGAAATTAAAAGACTGCTCATAATCGTATTTCAAGATTGCAGCCTTTGTAGAAATCAGACTGGCAACTTGTTTTTCTAATCTTTCTTTGGTAGCAACAAGTAGATTATTCAGAACTTCAGGGACTAGTTTCATTACTTCTTCAACTGCTCTTCCTGCTACCAATACTCCTTCCACCTCGGGACTCGTCACCAAAAAATAAGGATGTGTGAAATCATTATATTCCTTAATGCTTATTCTGATAACCGTTTTCATCATTTCACTGATTAGCAAGTAAAGTTAAACATATTGTAAAGGAAATATTCATAGCAATCAAGTAAAAATATCTTAAAGAATCCCTACAAATAAACGACCTTTTTCATCACATTCTCCTTGCAATAGGGGAAATTTTTTATATTCTCAAGTTACCTTTAGCTTTTCTGCTTGGTAGAATGGAAGACCTCAAGGCGTTTGAAATTTTTTTTGCTTATGACCCTTTGTTTCAGGAAGAGCCATTAGACCTGCTCGATGACATTTTGGTGAAAGCAAAAAGCTATCTCCCGCCTGAAGACTTAGAAGCCATTAAAAAAGCCTATGAATTTACCAGAGATGCACACAAAGGAGTCCTCAGAAAATCTGGAGAGCCTTACATTATCCATCCACTCAGGGCAACCCAATTTTTGATGGAAATCAACCCTGATGCTGTTTCCATTCAAGCGTGTATTCTTCACGATGTGATTGAAGACACTGACTACACGTACGCCGATATTGAAAAACTCTTTAGCAAAGAGATTGCTGATATTTGTGAGGGGCTGGTAAAAGTGTCTAAAGTCAGATATAAAGGAGAAGATAGAGACTTGGAAACGATTAAGAAGACTTTTTTGGCGATGGCAAAAGATTTGAGAGTGATTTTTATTAAGCTTGCTGACCGCATTCACAATATCCAAACCTTGCAATATCATCCTGAAGAAGCAAAAAGAATAAAAATCGCCACAGAAACGTTGAAAGTCTATGCTCCCGTGGCAAAGAGACTTGGACTTTATACCTATCAGCTTTATTTAGAAAATGGAGCATTCAAAGTGCTGTATCCTGAGCGTTTTGGGGAGATTATGGATTACATTACCAAGTATTTCTGAAGAGGGGAGAAATTTATTGATAAAGGCATCAAAAGTCTGACCAGTATTTTGGAAAAGGAAGGACTTTCAAACTTTACTGTGCAAGGAAGAATCAAATCGCCATTCAGAATTTTTGAGAAGATGGAGAAAAAGTATCATACCGATGATGTGTCGATGATTATGGATTTGCTGGCTTTTAGGGTGATAACAGATACGGTAGCGGACTGTTATATGGTTTTGGGGATTATCCACAAATACTATACGCCACTGATTAAAAAAATTAAGGACTATATCGCAGTACCAAAATTTAATGGATACAAAAGTATTCATACGACGATTCTCGGAATGTTTCGTTTTCCGATTGAAATCCAGATTAGAACACGGAATATGAATGAGATTGCTGAGCACGGAGTAGCTGCCCATTATGCGTATGCTGAGCATAATCAGTCTGTGGAAGCTTCCTCAAATCAAACCGACTGGATTAAAAAGTTGCAGACAATCGTAGCAGAATATACAGAATCAGCGAACAAAGAAAAATTCAAAGATGCACTGCATATTGAAATTCTTGATAAAGCGATTTTTGTGTATACGCCGAAAGGAGACATTAAGGAATTGCCATCGGGTTCGTCGGTACTGGATTTTGCGTTTAGTATCCACTCAGAAATCTGACTCAAATTCAAAAATGCGATTGTAAACGGGCAAATCAAGCCGCTTTCTTATATTTTGAAGACGGGGGATATTGTGAATATCAACACCTTCAAAAATCGCTACTCTGCTGTAAAGCACTGGATTGACTATATTCACACGCCATCAGCTCACGGACAATTAGTGAAATACATTAGAATGCAGGAAAGAGAAGCACGTTTGGACGAGGCCATCGAGGGACTGAATAAGTATTTGAAGACGCTCGGACTGCCTCAGTTTCGTTCTGATAAGGACCAAATCCAGAAGCTCGCTGAACCTTTGGAAGTAGAAAGAAGAATTTTGCTTGTCCTGGATAGACAGGAAACCTACGGGAATATTGTCCGTGCTGCATATCCAGATTTGATGAAAACGCTTCACGAAAAAACGGTCTTGACCGATACAACTAGTCAGCAACAAGAACTGAAGCAGACTATTCAGACCCCTCCTGCAGATGTATCCAGGGAAGTTATTGTCGACAACGATAAGTCGCTCCATTGTATCTTCTGCCCTGAATGTGACCCTCATCCTGGGGATAAGATTATTGCGAAATCTGGGAAAGAAGGGATTAAAATTCATACGATGCAATGTAAAGCCTTGAAGACGCTCTCGTATGCCTCTCTCTTGGAAGCTCATCGAAAAGCTGATGTGTTGAGTACGACCTATACCATCCATACTCAACTCAAATTTTCTCAGAATAAAATGACCATTGTGGATATCATTGCTCTCTTTTCTGCATTTTCGATTCCGATTTTTAAGTTTGAACTTGAAAAAGCTGAAGATAACCGTATGGTAGTGAAGATTGCAGGGGAAGTTTCCAATCCCGCCAAACTCTGATTTCTCTTTGCCGATTTGAATAAAAACCATACGTCATTGGAAGTCCTCTCAAAATTGATTACCTAATTTTTATCCTTTTTTCCTTTCTCTATGCCTCTTTCAAACTCTGTATCCGAAGCTCTCTCTGAACTTTCTGGAACGGTATCTACCGCCTCCTCTCTGGATACTAATTTAGTGGATTCGTTGCAGGGACAACAGCACCTCTATGATGGTTTTGACCGAATCCAACAATTGGACTTGAATTTTGTGAACGTACTTCGAGAACAGATGACCTGACTTACCAGTATTTGGCTTGTGCTCGGAGGGATTTTTTGCTTTTTCTGGATTGTCGCCCTTATCTGGGTTATTAAAGATTCCAATGCAAGAAGTGAACAGCTTGGATTTCAGTTTTTTGCGGTGATTATCGTGATTGTCCTCACGCCGATTTTTGGACTGCCTCTGTATATCGCTTGTAGACCTCAGGGACGAAAACGGGATAAATCTGACCGAAGGGCAGCACTCCTTGCTACTCTCCAAACCTGCCAAAACTGTGGAGCTCTCAATCCCATTGACCATACTTGCTGTACGAGGTGTGGAGATGTTTTAAGCCAAACGTGTCGTGAATGTGGGGAGAGCTATAGCAGGAGCTATGATTACTGCCCTATCTGTGGAGCTCCTAATATTGAAAAATAGTATTTTATTTTTTCTGTTTGGATGATTCTAGTTATTATTCTCATTTTATTATTTGTAGGTGCTGCACTGGTGGGGGCGTTGTATTCCAGCTTTATTGTTTTTTATAGTAATTTTGGGGATACGATGGAGTACAATAGAGCCTATTATGCTGCGGTGTCTGCATTAGAGAGAGCTGAATTGGTATTGAGATATAGGAAACCGTGATTTGACGGAACGGGAGGATGGATGGATGAAACTCCTATTCTCCAAGTTCCTTCAAATAATGTAGATGGTAGACCAACGGATTTTTGATATTTTACCGGGGATGTAGATAATGCTATCCTGCGAAATATCCAGTCCAAAACCAACAAAATCCCAAAAGCTGGAGAAGGAAATGTAGATTGGATGTTGATAACGGGGGATTCTCAGAATTTTAATCAATTGGACTATGTCAATGCAGAGAACTTTTTGCTGAGTGTAGATGACTGAACAGGGAATCCTTATAAAACTTGAGGAGTGAATGGAAGCAATGTACTTGCTATTACCGGAATTGTTAGACTGCCGGAGATACTGAGAAAACAAACCTCTCAAGGATGATACGGTTTTGGAAATTTAGATACTATTGATGATATTTGAACTGATGGATTTCCTGACGATGTAGTAGTTGACTGGTCATTTAGAGGAAACTATGATGGAGTACCCTTTCATGTAATGTCAGAGGTGGGAGCACAATATTCAGAGAGACAACTCATCTATACGAAAGATTCTACAGCAAGAGAAAGTAGGATTAACAAGGTAGAAGGGAACACTCCAACGCGAAGATTTGATAGTTTTTCTCCTTTTAGTGATACTGCACGAAGTTCTTTAAGATCCAGCTCTTTACCTCGGTGGAATATTATTTCGAGTAAAGAAGAGGAGATGAAAGATAAGCCTTTTTCTACCATCATGAACAATACTCCTGGGACCATCTTCAGAATTTCCCTTTTGAATCTCTTAAAGTCTGACAATAAACAGATTTATCCGTATTTGGAGTATCAGTTTTCTTTCTGAGAACCAATTTCTGACAGGTATTACACTATTAAAGCTCAAGGAAAATATGGAGATTATCAAGTCGAGTTGCTAGTGAAAAAGCCGACCTTTAAGGAGTCTATTTTGTGAAGTTTCACGATTATTTTCTAAGGAGATTTTTGCTAAATCCTCTTGCAATCTGCTCCAGACTCCTTACACTCAAATCACCCCTTAAAAGGGAGACTAGCTTTATTTATTATTTCTATCACAATGACCACCGTAATCCATATTAGCTCTAAAGAGCAGTTTCAACAGGAGATTTCTCATTCGGGAGTTAGCGTTATTGATTTTTTCGCTGACTGGTGTGGACCGTGTAGACTCGTTTTACCGGTAATGGACCAGCTGGCAGCAGAGAATGCCGACAAAGGCGTAAAAATTCTGAAAGTAAATGTTGATGAAAATCCTGACTTAGCAGCAGAGTTTGGAGTCAGTACCATCCCAACCGTTCTGTTTGCAGTTACTGGAGAAGTAAAAGAGGGACTCATTGGAGCCAATCCTCAGGATGTATATCAAGGGAAAATTGATACGTATTTAGCAGAAGCTGATACCACAGAAACAGAAAAAGCGGACAACCAATAAGGTTGCCCACTTTGCTATACTTATTATGAACAAATTAGGAGTAGTGACCGTCCCGAAAATGGAGACGGATTTTTGGTTTTTTGTTTTGCCTTATCAGTTCAAAACCGATATTGCATTCCTTCTCTCCACTGAGGAAGTCATTTATTAACTGAGACTGATACTCGGTGTCAATTCTTGTAAATGTATTTCCCAAGGGAGATTTACTTCTCTTGTCGTCGCTACTATCTATACGATAGAGCTGATACTCCCCATCGAGGGAGAGTTTTTTTATTCGTTTTGGAAGCCATTGCTTCCAGTTTTTTGCATTTTTTACCATTTTTAAAATTTTTTTTTGAGTTTTTTGTTAATGTTAGTTAGTAGACCGTCTCCCCAACTTTGGGATAATAGCGTTGCACTTCAAATCCCGAGAATCGAGTGTGCAACGAAACTCGATACCCATCGGCAAGTTGCCGACGAGAAGCATTTATGATTCCTTTTGTCATAGTAGTAAATCTAAAAGGCTTTATCAAATGCAAGGTAAGGAACATAAGCTCCATCTCTTTCCTCTAAAAGGAGGAGTCTCCCCCCTTGTTCAATCAGATCGAACATTTCCTGACGAGTAAATTCCTTGTCCGGTGGTAGTACTCTGAGATTTTCTTCCAAATCTTCCCGTACGACTTTGAAGACAGGGGATGTCTCATCATTGCCGGTAACTATTCCGACCAAGGAGTCTTGGCTATCTTCATAGATAAACAAACATCCTAGCATGGAATAATTCCTGTGAAAGGACTTTAAATGTTTCTTTGGGGTAGAAGGGACGAAGAAGTCCAGTTCTACTTCCTGCTTTCCGTCTAAGAAAAGTTCAATTTTTTTTTCAAAAATTTTTTGCATACAATAATTTTTTTGTTTAACAATATTTTTATTTACATCTTTTTTATACTGATTTTCATATATATATCAAGTAAATTTTATCCATTTTTTCGGTCTTTTCGAAAACCGTCCTGAAACTGCTGAAGAATAGCTGTATCGACGAGCATAATTCAGATTTCTCTATTATTGTCCAGAGAATTATCGGACAAGTTCATTGAGCCTAGGAGAAGGTATTTTTCATCAATGAGGATCATTTTCGTATGATTGTAGCGAGAGGTGAGTTTTCTGGCAACGGCTGGTCAGAAATAGCTGACCACATCCGTATTGTCAAGGGTATCGGCAACGATGATGTGCAATTTCACGCTTTCCGACTGTGCACGAAGGATTTGAAGAATGCGGTCATCCAAGATGTACTGCGTCTGAATTATAATGGACTCCTTTGCTGAACGAAGTAAGGTTTCCACGACTTGGCGACAATTCACCGGGCAGACCACCAAATTTGGATGAAGGTCGGTAGTTTTTATCCCCTCCCCTGCCCAATCTTTTTCAAAAAGCTGAGCTAGCGAAGTACGAACAGCAGCACTGGAGGAATAGAAGAAATGCTCACGATTGGACTCGAAGCTCGATTTGGTCAGATTTGCGGTCTGAATTCGAAAAGCGTTTTCATTGAACATCACTTTGCTGTGCTGATAGGTCGTTCCCATCGCATCATCGGACTGGAGGTGAATATGTTGCTCTCCAGAAAGAGCGATTTGCAGCTGTTTGAAAAAGTTTTGGTACGCATTGTAAATTTTGTCCTCGAGAATGATATGAAGTGGGATTTCTTGTTTTGCAAGTCTCAGGAAGTAGTCTTTGAAGGGTTGATAGGTGATTTCGTAGTTTCGCAGGTGGAGCGAAGCGGACGTAGTATTGAGAAAATCGTGATACGTAGAGAGGACTTTTTGGTCTGGTCAGATGAACAATGTGCCCGTAATATTTTGCAATCAGGAAAAAAAAGCTGACGAATTAAACGGAAGAACTACTGCTTTTTCTCTTTGATAGCCAGTGCCAAACTGGAACTGCACCAGAAAGCAAAAAAGCAAGATGAGAAAGAGGAGGATAAATGTGGTGTATTTTTTCTGCATAAAAAATTGACAATGAAAAAGTTTTGAATACACTTGTATGTAAGAGAAATATAGGAAATTGCAAGATGTTTTTATCTTTCTAAGAAATGATTCCTATGCCTAATATGCTTAAAAAATGAGGTCCCTCCAATACACTTCCTCCTAGAGTACCTACCACAAAATTTTCTCAAGCGACAAAAAAACAACTCAATAATGCAAAACACGATATATTTGAAATTTTCAATACTACGGCCTTATTGGCATCTCATTTCTGAAAAGGCAGTAAAAAAATTCTCTTAAAAAAGGCAGCAGAATTGGCACAGGAGTTACACTATACTCCGGATGACTTGGACTATAGTGAAGAATTAAAACACGACGGGAAAGAATGGGGAAAATATTTTTGATTATTAGTGCTACATTTAGTGAAGGCGGGAGGATATAGTTTAGCAAATGCTTGGGATTTAGCGGAAACAAAGCTGAGTGAGACATCATTTTTGGACAAGCAAACTTCTCTGGAGCGATGGAATACCGTTAAGACTGTAGCGAGACAGAATATATTGAAGTGGGCGGTGCCTCTGGGATTAGTAGCAGGATATGGAGGGAATACCGTCTTACAAGAGATATTTTCTAAAGGACAAGCAATTGCCTCCAATCCCTCTACTCCTTCTACTCCTGAAAAGGATACCTCTACCACAATTACCTATGAAGACGCTCAAGAACTCAATACCCAGAAAAAAATCCATGCATTTGGTGATCGAGTAGCTCTCAATGTAAAGCTCCAGACTTTGAATGAAAAAAATAGTAAATGAAGAGAGATTAAAACAAGCTTCTGAAAGTATGCTCGTCTTATAAGATATGAGAAACTTATAGATAGGCTTTTAGATGAATACGCTCCTCATATTGATAAAAAATTTTTTCGATGATTAGCTATCACCGAAGGAGAAGGAAATCCTGCCTCTATTAATAGTACTGATGGTGGTGCCGGAATTTTGCATATGCAACCTGATGTCGCTAAAAAAGACTTTGGTATGAAAATTTTTACTGATAACAAGAAATATAAAGCATATGATTTTGACCTTTTACGTAAATCTACTGGGAAAGGGAAAAACAAGAAACCAGGGAAAACAAAAACAGAAATTTATGCTCTGCACGGAGAAATCCTCAAAAAAATCCTCAGTGAAGGAGATGGCATACAACGTTTGGCAGACTTAGATGATAGATTTAATCCTAGCGAATGTATAAAAAAAGCTCTTATCCAATTAGAAAAGAATTATCATATTGGTAGAGAAAAAGAAAAAGATTTAGAGGGATTAAAAAGCTTCTCAGAGAATAATGCTGTAAATCGAGAACAGATGTATGCTATCAATGCCTATAATAAATGACCGTATAACTGAGGAAGAAGTTTTACCTATGGGCATTCTAATAAACAATGGTGACATAATACCAATGTACTTTTTTATACTCAAGAATATCAAAAATATGATTCCTTATTAAGGGAGGGAATTAGTCAATGATTAGAAAAACAGGATCTATGGGATTTCCTCCTCAAAGGGGGAGAATTAGCAGAATAATTTTTCTACATCTCCTCTTGTATTTCCTGCCTAAATGTCTATATAAATGAAGAATTGAAAAAGCTTTAGACTTTCCTCTCTCTAATGAACCTTGAAAAACTTTTTGGTAGCAAAACGAAAGTCGATATCCTCAAATATCTCCTTTTTCGTAGACAAGGAATCAGTATGAGAGCTTTGGAAAGTGAACTAGAACGAACCTTTCCCGCTATCAAAAAGCAAATCGATTCGCTGGAAGAGTCAGGGATTCTTGCTATTGAAAAAGACAGTGCAGGATTTTCAATCAATATCCATCCTCAGCAATACGATATTTTCAGACAATTCTTTTTTAATGCGATGAAAATCCAGCTGACTCAGCTTTTTGAGAGCTATGCGATTATGATTAGCAAATATTTTCGAGGGAAAAAGTTTGGCGTGCCACTGGAAATGGATCTTATCGTCGTCTATCAGTATATGGAAAAGCCTCAGATTGAAGAGCTTAAGGCAGCAATTGCTGATATTTTTAGAAATTTCTTTATTGAAAATGTTTCGCTGGTTTTTATGTCTGCAGAAGAATGGGAGAGAAGATATAGGATGGCAGATAAATTTGTATTGCAGGTAATGAGGTATTTCCCAGAAGCTAAGTAAATTTTCTTTTCATTTTCTTGACAAATTAAGGTGAAATACTTATACTTATTTTATGAATACTTTTAACTCCCATAACGTTCTTAACCAGCTAACGACCGACAAGCAACTTGCCGAGGTTTTTATGCAAAATATGACCCTCATCACCAAGCAAACCGGAATCGAACTGGCTATTGATACGAATCGTCCGTGAATTGCCCGAATGCAGCCCGGCTCTACGAAAGTACACTTTAATCCGGCGTATACGCTTCAGAGGCTCCAAGCCATTGCCGATCAGAGAACGGAAGGAAGAGAGAACTTTCAATTTACTATCAACCATCTTTCTGAGATTGTCCTCCACGAAATCAACCATATGATTAACCATTCTGAGCTGAAACTCAGTACAAAGACGATAACGGTAGACAGGAAGAAAATGTCTAGTAAGTGTTCACTGTATATTTAAATAAGTCAATAGTTAGCAGAAAGGCTAGCAGGGATTGCTAATTAAAGATACTAACAATAACATTAACATACATTAAGAGAAGAATTGAATAGTACAACATATATGCACATTTAGTATAACAATGAGTTTTTCTATGTAATCTTGCTAG